>JAZTWS010000186.1:0-4858 GCA_045636005.1 Eubacteriales bacterium
CAAGAATAAACAACTGCGCGCTTTCGCTAAGCTTGATCTGCGCTTTCACTTCTCCGCTCTTTTTGTCGACAATCGCTTCCTCCACAATTCCTATCTTTCGGGCAAAATCCGATGGCTTATATACCGTTTTGCTCACCATGGTTGGCACCTTTTCGGTGCTCACCAAGCCACGCTTGGTGAGCCATTGATTGATTCGCGTGGAGGTTAGTTTCTCGGTCGTTTCGGAGTCAATAACCGAATTGATGTTTTTCATAAACGCCAAAACGGTAATCGGTTCTTTGGAAAGACGGATACTTTCACATTGTTCTTGCGTTATGGAAAATTCTTGTTTTTGGGCAATGACAACCGTATTTCTTTCCTTTTCGCTCTCCAATTTTTCCACCTTTTCCGACAGCTCCACATATTCGTCGAGTATTTGAGAGATAAACGCAAAGCACCGCTTTACCTTTTCATCCAAAAACGCCGAGTCCTCTGGAATTTGAGCACCCGTTACAGGATGAACGCCCTCCCCGAGTAATTGCAAATACATTTTCGCCCGTTCTATCATTTCTGTCTTTTCCATATGTTTCCTCTCACATTTTGTTCATGCCAAATTTCAAATCACTGCGGTGCCCCCAGAAAGCCGCCCTCCCCCGACAAATACATCTCAAGCATCTCCATCGGATTGCAACCGTTGATCTCCAACACCTTTACATCTTCCCAAACTTCAAAAAGCGATTTGCCGTCAAACACCCGGGCAGAGGCAAACTCCTCAAACGTGGCGTAATCAAATGCGTTTTTTCCGTCGGAGGTCAGTCCGTACCAATATATGTCTTTCCCCGTCTTTTGATCGGGCAGCTTCCCCATCCAACACCAAGTAAATATATTGCTCCCGCTTACCGAAAAAGCAATTTCCACACAACATCTACCTTTCGTATCAAAAGCCATCAGTTGCCGAAGCTCGTCAAATGTTATCATAAGAAACCTCCGTCCGTAATTATCAACTATTGTTTCTCCCAATCCTCTCTCGTCAAAAGCATCGCGTACCCTGTGCGAATCTTACCTCAATTTCTTCGGGTGATTTTTCAAAATCACCCACCTTGGCACATAAATCAACGGCGGATTGCACCATGGCGATCCTCAAAATTTCTTGGTTGCTCATATCCTTTACGGCGTATATTTTTTGATAATTTCCATAATGTCGTTTCGGTACACGTTACCGCCAAGCACATCCCCGTTCGGCGAGAAGGACACACAACGCACATTGCGCACATCCTCTACATAAGGATTTTCGGGGCGCTCGTCCGTGAAATACTCCGCGAGATATTTCTGCGCGTTTCCTTCGGGAAAAATCACGTTCCCCTCGTTTTCGGAAATCTCCATATCGCGAAAACAATCGAGGATTTCTCTCGTTTTCATGTTGTACGGATTGTCATCCGTCGCGCTTCTAAGCCATACAGGCTGGAGGCGTATCGGAATGCCGTTCTTCTTTGCTTCTGCGGCAAACATTTTGACCACGTCAAGCGGAATGCTTTCCTGATGGAAAGCATCCACCGACAAAAGCAGATCGTTCACTCCGCACGCGGCAAGCTGCTCCGCAACCTCACGGATTTTATCGGCATTTTTTGAAAAATAGCCATTGGTAATGACTTGGCGTTTGGGGATATTCCGTTCTTTGGCGGTTTTCATGATCGCATAGACCGCGTCCGTGTATAAAAGCGGCTCACCGCCGAACGTCATCACGGTTTTGATGTCATACTCCGCCGCGATCTTCCGCACCGCGTCGGCGGCAATGCTCGGATCGATCCGCTCACCTCGCAAAGCGTGATCGCCCTCAGAGCAATGCTTGCACTGACCCGTACAGGCATAGGTCACAACGAATTCGATCTTATCAAGATTTTTAAGATATCGGTTCATGGTATTACGGTAAGCAATGCCCTGCGGCGCGGTAGATCTCATACCACTCGGAGCGCGTAAGCGTAACGTCTGCGGCCGCGCAAATATCCTTCAAATGCTCCGGATTCATCGTTCCTGCAATCAACTGCATATTGGCAGGATGGCGAAGGATCCACGCCGCTGCAATGCCGGTCTTGGTAAGCCCGTATTTTTCCGCAATTTCGGCAAGCTTGGCGTTTAGCTCAGGAAACTCCTCGTTATCCACGAAGGTTCCCTTGAAAAAGCCGTGTTGAAAAGGCGACCATGCCTGAACGGTGATCTTGTGAATGCGCGAGTATTCCAGCACACTTCCGTCGTGCATATGCGATTCGGCGTTTTTCATATTTACGTTCATGCCGGACGTGACCATTCCCGCCTCAGTGACCGAAAATTGAAGCTGATTGATGAGCAACGGTTGTTTTACAGCGGTTTTAAGCAATTCGATCTGCATAGGATTGTGATTGGAAACGCCAAAATAACGTACCTTTCCCGAAGACTCGAGAATATCGAAGGCCTCGGCCACCTCCGACGGCTCCATCAAGGTGTCGGGGCGATGAAGCAAAAGGACGTCCACGTAATCCACGCCAAGACGGGAAAGACTGCCCTCCACCGATGCGATAATATGCTCCTTCGAAAAGTCGTATTGTCCGTCGTGGATCGCACACTTCGTTTGAATAAAGAGTTTCTCTCGAACCGAAGCATGACGCGCAAGATACATTCCAAAAAGCGTTTCCGAGTTCCCTTTTCCGTAAATATCTGCGTGATCGAAGTAGTTGATTCCGTTTTCCAGCGCCGCCTCCATAATAGAGTCTACGCTTTTTTCGTCAAGCTTTGCCATTCTCATACAGCCCAAAGACACAGCCGAAGCCTTCATGTTGCCAATGTTAAGCGTTTTCATTTGCACGTTCTTTCCTTTCGTTAGCCCTTCCATAAGCTCTATTATGTAACTTCTATTCATAATTATAACAAATTCATCTTCTTTTGTCAACGAAAGCCTCCGCATATCCTATAGCAAGCCACCATACACTATAATATCAAATTGGGGTGGTGATTTTATGAAACGATCGATCGGACTTTGGCAATTCTTGGGCTTTGCCGTGACCGCGCTTGGCGGCACGCTTTTGCATTTTTTATACGATTGGCTTGGCGAGGCGGTATGGATCGCACCGCTTTCGGGTGTGAACGAATCCACGTGGGAGCATATGAAGCTTCTCTTTTGGCCGATGTTTCTTTACGCCATCGTGCAGAGCTTTTTCTTTCGAGAGCGCGAGGACTTTTGGTGCGTAAAGCTGCGCGGCATTCTTTTGGGGCTTCTCCTCATTCCCGTTCTTTTCTACACTTACAACGGTGTGATCGGCCGCTCGCCCGACTGGATCAACATTGCCATTTTCTTCATTTCTGCGGCCGCTTCCTATCTCTATGAGACACGGCTCTTCGTTACCAAAAGGCTCCCTTGCAGATCGCCAAAATGGGCAATCGCGGCGCTATCGGGCATTGCCTTTCTCTTTATTCTTTTCACCTTCCGCACACCCGAGATCGGCATTTTCAAGGATCCCATGACGGGGACATACGGCATATAAGCAAAAGAGACTTCGCAATTTGTCTGCGGAGTCTCTTTTGCTATTGAACGATTCACAATTTTGTGGTATAATATTTGCGAAACATAAATTCATGGATTTCGAGGTTTTACTATGGAAAATATTACGATACGTTTAGAAACGGAAAAAGACTACCGAGCCGTTGAAGAACTTACGCGCGAGGCGTTTTGGAATGTCTACGTGCCGGGGGCTTCCGAGCATTATTACGTCCACACGATGCGAAATCATCCCGATTTCATCCCTGCGCTTGCCTTCGTGCTGGAAAAGGACGGCGAGATCATCGGCAACATTATGTACACGAAGGCGTGGCTTGAGGACGAGAACGGCGAACGGCGTGAGATCCTTTCCTTTGGGCCGCTTTGCGTAGCACCCGAATATCAAAGACAAAAGCTCGGCAAAAGGTTGATCGAGCATTCCTTTGAGGTGGCACGAAAGATGGGCTACGACGTGAACATCAATTTTGGCAACCCCGGCAATTACGTCAGCCGCGGATTTGTAAGCTGCAAAAAGAAGAACGTTAGCTTTGTGGTGGACGGAAATTTCCCGACGGCGCTTCTCGTTTGCGAGCTTGTACCGGACGCACTTGACGGCAGAAAGTGGATGTATATCCCCTCCACCGCCGCCGATTGCTGCGAGGACACCGCCGCCGTCGAAGCCTTCGACGCGACCTTTCCGCCAAAGGAAAAGAAGTGGATGCCGAGCCAAGAGGAATTCTATATCTATAGGCATTCTTCGGTAGTTCGCTGAACGTAAAAAGCCGATGAGGAGTTGCTTGATTCCTCATCGGCTTTTTGCAAATAATATCACATACCGTTCGCTTGTCCGCCCCAGCTATGCAATTGATTTTTCTGTTTTCGCAGTACGTACATATAGAAAGCCAAGCAAAGCACGATCTGTACGACGGTGGAGGACGGCGTTGCAAGCCCTATACGGAAAAGCGACACGGGTTCGATCTTACTGAATATCCAAGATAGCGGCAAACGAATACCGATACCACCGATGATGCCCTGTATCATAACGAAGGTGGTGTTTCCGCAGCCGTTGAAATATCCCATAAATGAGAAAAGGAAGGACACGAAAATACAGTCAATGGCATAAGCCTTGAGATAATCGGCGGCAAGAGCGATAATAGGAGCATCCTTTGCGAATATTCCTGCCAGCAGATTGCCGTGGAAGAAGGTAAAATAGCACATCACAACACCTACAACCAGCGAAGAAAGGATGCCACACCACAGAGCCTTTCTCGCTCTGTCAAATCTGCCCGCGCCGTAGTTCTGCGCCACGAACGCCGACATCGACTGCATAAATGCAGACGGCACGAGCATAATGAAGGCAACAACCTTCTC
>JAZTWS010000187.1:0-3795 GCA_045636005.1 Eubacteriales bacterium
CCTCCTCGGTCTTGAATTCGAGGCAACGGTCGGAATACAGAAATGTACCGCCCTTATTGATCACGTTGGAAACGCTGCGGGGAGAAAGCGGAACGAGCGTATTCTCAATAAGGCCCTTATAACCGCCGAGAACGCCTACGACCTCAAGACCCTGCTCCAGAGCCTTTCTCGTAACTGCGCGAACGGCAGGATTCATACCGGGAGCATCACCGCCCGAGGTAAGAACGGCAATTTTTCTAAATTTCTTTTCCATGATTTTCTATATCCTTTCCAAAAGGTTATTATTCGCTTTATTTTACCGCAAAACCCCTAAAAAAGCAATAGGTTTTGACAAAATTCTTCCAATTATTTTATTCAAATGTAAAGCATTGTTGTCGTCCGTGCTTTTTTTCGTTCCTTTTCACTCTTCTGTTTACAGAGTTTTCCGAAGAGCTAACAAAAGCGCGCGGCCTGCGGCAAGCGTGCGAATATACTCGCGTGAGCGCATACCCGAGAAGGAAAACCGCGTCACCTCGGTTCCCTCTTTCGTGGAAATTCCGATATACACGGCGCCAACGGGATTTTTTTCGTCTCCGCTTTCCCCGGGGCCCGCATAGCCCGTCGTGGAGATTCCAACGTCGGTGCCAAGCCGCAGGCGCACGCCCTCGGCCATCTCGGCGGCCACCTGCTCACTCACCGCACTGTAGGCGGCAAGCGTTTCGTGCTTCACGCCGAGAAGACGCTCCTTCATCTCGTTCGTATAGGTAACGACACCGCCCGAAAAGACGGCCGACGCGCCCGCAATATCGGTGATCCGCTTGGCAATAAGACCGCCCGTACAGGACTCGGCACACGAAAGCGTAAGCCCCTTCGCACCAAGCGCGGATACCAGTGCTTTCTCTATTTTTTCCACGTCTACACCGTAAATATGCTCGCCCACCGCCGTTTTGTATATCTTTTCCACGATCTCGTCACACATTGCCGCCGCACTTGCCTCGTCCCCCGCGCGCGCCGTGATGCGAAGACGGCATTCGCCGTCCTTGGCGTAGGGGGCAACGGTTGGATTTTGCGAGGACTCCATCAGCTCCTTCAGCTCGTTCTCCACCGCCGACTCACCCATGCCCATAATGTGAATATTGCGGCTGAAAAAGACCTCGCCGCGCCGTCCCATAAGATATGGAAGCACTTCATTGTCCACCATCGGCTCAAACTCACGCGGCGGCCCGGGAAGCAGAATGGCGGTTTTGCCGTTCTCGCCCTCGATGGCGATACCGGGTGCCGTGCCGTTCGGATTTTTGAGAATCGTCGCGCCGTCGGGTACGAGCGCTTGCTTGCGGTTATTGGCGGTCATGCGACAAACGTCGCCGTAACGGAGCGTAAAATAACGCTCGATCTCGGCAAGCACGCTCTCGTCCATGTGCATGGAGCGGCCGAAATAAGCGGCCACCGTCTCCTTGGTCAGATCGTCGTAGGTCGGGCCAAGACCACCGCTGGTGATAACGAGGTCAGCGCGCGAAAAGGCCTCGGCAAGCGCGCTTTTCAGGCGATCAACGTTGTCGCCGACCACGGTCTGACGGTATACCCCGATGCCAAGCGAGGCAAGCTTTTGCGAGAGATACGCGGCGTTGGTATTCACAATGTCACCAAGAAGAAGCTCGGTTCCGATACAAAGAATTTCTGCGTTATGAATGGTTGAATTCGACATAAAAAACCTCGTAAAATTGTATTCGATATTATTATAGTACGCGCACACCCTTCTGTCAAGAAAAAGACTTGCATTTTCCCCCTTTTCATGATAGAATATAAACGCTCCGTTTCAAAAACAAACTTCAAATTGTTGAAATATAAAAAATTACGAAAAGGGGGATATGAGATGGATCCGTGCCGTATGTGTCCGCGCGCCTGTCATACCGACCGCGCAGAAGGAATGCTCGGCTTTTGCCGCGCGCCTGCCGAATTTCTCGTGTCGCGCGTCGCGCTTCACCCCTTTGAAGAACCCTGCCTGTGCGGCCAAAAGGGTTCGGGAACGGTTTTTCTCGGTGGATGCAATTTGGGATGCGTCTACTGCCAGAATGTCGCCATCAGCCGTGGCCAAAAGGGCGAGCGCATGACCGAGTCCGCGCTGGAGAAGGCCATTTTTTCGCTTGTAGACGCGGGCGCGAGTAATATCAATTTCGTCACCCCCACGCACTACACCCTCCCCCTCGCCGCGCTGCTTGCGAAGATCAAGCCCCGCCTGCCCGTCCCTGTGGTATGGAACTGCGGCGGCTATGAAAGCATAGACGCGCTCCGCGCACTCGACGGGCTTGTGGATATCTATCTACCCGACTTCAAATATCATACGCCCTCGCTTGCCGAAAAATACTCGCACGCGCCCGATTATCCCGAGATGGCAAGTGCCGCGATCGTCGAGATGTTCCGCCAACGCGGCCCCGTGACCTTTGACGGCGATGGACTTATGACGAGCGGCGTCATGGTGCGCCATCTCGTTCTGCCCACCTGCCGCAAGGACTCGATGGAGGTGCTTCGTACGCTTGCCGCACTCCTGCCCGTCTCCGACGTTCGCCTGTCGCTCATGAGCCAATATACGCCCGACTTCGTGGACAAGAACGCCTACCCCGAGCTTGCCCGCCGCGTGACCAGCTTTGAATATAACAGCGTGCTCGACCTCGCGCTCTCGCTCGGCTTCGAGGGTTACTTCCAAAGCCGCGACTCCGCAAAAAAGGACTATACGCCGGAATTTTAAAAAGGGATTAAGCCATAGGCTTAATCCCTCTTTCTTATTCAACACCCCGCAGCTCACACTTCGGGCAAAATTCTTTTGCCTTATCTCGCATGGCGTGCATTTCCTCGTCCGAGAAAGCCTCGCACCCCTCTGCCAGAATGTCGCCCGAATCCACAAAGCCTTGCAAATAATACGCCTCGTCCGCACCGAGCATTTTGGCAATGCCCACAATGTCGTCCTCGGTATGAAGCCCCTTGACCACCGTGGTACGAAATTCGTGCGGCACACCGCTCGCCCGGATGGCCGCGATGCTCTCGGCAAGCGCATCCATATTCACCTTGACACCTGCCACCGCCTCGTATTTTTCGGGCACGGTCTTAATGTCCATGGCCACGTAATCCAAAAGCCCGTCCGCAAGGAGCGGCTTCAGCTTGTCGGGAAAAGAACCGTTGGTATCGAGCTTTACGGGATACCCCTCCTGCTTTACGGCAACAATAAACTCGTACAGCCCCTTCGCCAAGGTAGGCTCGCCGCCCGTGATGACCACGCCGTCCAAAATTCCCTTGCGCTTTTTCAAGAAGGCGAAGAATTCCGCCTCCGATATCTCCTCGGACTCCCCTCTCGGCAAAACCAAGGAGGTGTTATGACAAAACGGGCAACGGAAATTGCACCCGTTCGTAAATACTACGCAAGCCACCCGCCCCGGAAAATCCAGCAAAGTAAGCTTTCTAAGCCCTGCAATTTTCATACAAAAATCCTTTCTGTTGTAAGTGACACCCTCATTATATAACGAAAACGAAAAAAAGTAAAGAAAAAAATAAAAAAATCTCAAAAAGTTCTTGACAAACGCATTTTCTTGTGATATAATACAACACGTTCCGCAATGAGCGCGCTTGCTGGTGTGGCTCAATGGCAGAGCAGCTGATTTGTAATCAGCAGGTTGTTGGTTCGACTCCGATCACCAGCTCCAAAAACGGGTTTATGGCAATCGCTGTAGACTCCATACGGGGGATTTCCCGAGCGGCCAAAGGGGGCAGACTGTAAATCTGTTGTCACTGACTTCGGTGGTCCGAATCCACCATCCCCCACCA
>JAZTWS010000188.1:0-11530 GCA_045636005.1 Eubacteriales bacterium
TGGCGCCGTAAGGCGACGGAAGGAGCCCGCGCAACGCTCAAAATCTGCAAACGCTTTATGGCTTTTTCTTTTCAAACAGACCGATAAACTTCAATTTAACAACAAAGGCCGAGTCAATTTTGACTCGGCCTCATTTTGAACGGACAACAAAAAATATCAGACCATAACCACTTCAATGCCGAGCTTACGGAACTTTTCCGCTTCCTCTTTGGGTGTTTTTGCGTCGGTAATGATCTTAGAGATCTTATCAAGACAACCGATGGTGGTGAAATGCACCTTTCCGATCTTGGTGTGGTCGGCCACCACGATGACCTCCCTCGCACGCTCGATCATCGCGATATTGATGTCGGTCTCAAAGGGCTGGTCGCTGGTGACACCGTTCTCGGTGTCGATGCCGCAGACCGCCAAAAACAACTTGTCGATATTGAATTTGTTAAGCTGCGTGATCGCCTCCACGCCGTAGGTGGAGCCGGTCTCGCCGTTGAAGTTGCCGCCGATGAAGACCGTCTTTACGTTCGGGTGTTCCTTGAGCTCATTGGCGATATAAATGGAGTTCGTAACGGTACAAAGATTGATGTTCTGGGGCAGATAGCGCGCCACCTGAAGCGTGGTGGTTCCGGCATAGATCAGCACCGCTTCCTCGGGGGTCACAAGCTTCGCGGCGTATTTGCCGATCTTTTCTTTTTCTTCAAGATTCTTTATGGTATTGCTTTCAAATTTATCATTGATGCCGCGTTGCTTCAGCACCGCTTTGCCAAACTGCCTTGTAACGAGAGAGTTGCGCTCAAGAGCGATCAGATCGTTGCGGACTGTCACGGCCGATACGCCAAAAAAGTCGCGGATATAGGTAACGTCCAGCTCTTTTTCCTTCTGAAGCATTTCATATAGTTTTGCTCGGCGTTCTGCGGTCGTCATTGGGGAGATCCTCCATGGTAAAAAGTCATATTTTTATTATTATATCACATAATACCAAGAATGTCAAATATAGTTTGAATTTTTTATATCCCATCTTAAAAAAGAAGTGAAACCTATTGACAATGAACTATATTCGATGATAAAATAAAATGAATATTAATCGTTTTTTCAGCAATTATTAACCATATTGACAGAACATTTATACATTCTGCCTTATATGCCAAAAACACGCCGAAAACGAGGAGAAAACCATGAAATTCACCCACACCGACAAGCCGATAAACGATCAAGCGTTTTCCTACGATCTCCTAAAGGCCCCCCGCACGGAATTTTACCCCGCGTTTAGTTGGACATGGAGTGATCCGCTCTCCAAGGAAGAGATCAAAAGACAGCTCGATGAGTATGCCGCAAACGACGTGCGATTACTCTACATACTTCCTCAGCCCAAAGGCTTTCGCCCCGCGTCAATGCCGACCAACCTTGACCCCGATTACTTGACCGAGGGCTATTTTGAAATGTACCGATATGCCGCAGAATATGCTTTGGAAAAAGGCATGCAGCTTTGGTTGTATGACGAGGGCGGTTGGCCGTCGGGAAGTGCCTGCGGATTGGTGCTGAAAAACAAGCCCCATCTTTCTTACAAGGTTATGGAGGCCAGAGAGGTGCCTTCTCCCTATGTGCCAAGTCCTGATGCTCTTGCGGCGTTTTGCAACGGAAAGCGTGTCAGCGAAGGCTTTGAGAGCGAAAAGCCCATAATCGAATACTATCACAAAGCGAAGCCCATGATCTTCCCCAACATCGGCGACGCGGAAACTACCGATGAATTCATTCGTCTGACCCACGAGCAGTATAAGAAGCATATCGGCCATATGTTCGGAAAGAGCATGACCGCTGTCTTTACCGACGAGCCGCACACCAGCCGTCTCGGCTATCCGCAGGGGTTTGAGGAAACATTTAAGAAACGCTACGGCTATGACTTGCTTGATCACTTGCCCGAGCTTTTCGTGGATTTCAATCTCGACGTTGACGAAGCGGCCAAAAAGGTCCGCATCGACTACCACGATCTGCTGGCCGAGATATTTGCCGAAAATTTCTTTCTCAAGTGCCGCGCGTGGTGCCACAACAACCGTATGCTATTTACCGGACATCTCGCAGGGGAGCATGTAACGCTCGACGAAAATCAAGGCTTCCATCATCTTTTGCGCCTGTTGCGTTGCTTCGATATGCCGGGAATCGATACCATTTGGCGTCAGATATTCCCGGGACAGAAAAACCACTTCTTTCCGCGTTTCGCAGGCTCGGCGGCCAACCAAACGGGCAACCCCTACGCCGTTTCCGAATCCTTTTCGATCTATGGGGCAGGCCTTACCTTCGACCAAATGCGCTACGTCATGCTCTATCAAATGTCGCGTGGCATCAACATGATAAACATCATGCTCATTGCCTACTCCTTTGATGGCTTGGGCCGAAAAGACGCGCGTCCCGCGTTCATGCCTCTGCTCCCCACGTGGAGACACTTAAAGGACTACTGTGGCTACACCGCACGGATGTCGTATCTTATGTCGCTCGGCACGCCCGAAAACAAATGCGCAGTCTATATGCCCATGATGGATCTTTGGGCGGGCGGTAACCACAGTCAAGCTGCGGCTCAATCCTTCGATGATACTGTATTTGCACTTGAAGCACAACATTCTCCTTGTGATATTATTGACGACGATTTTCTTGAAAACGCCAAAATCGAAAACGGCGCACTTATTACAGGTACGGCTTCCTACACTGCGGTCGTACTTCCGAACGGCGTAACCGTCCCCGAAACGGCGTGCAAAGTACTCGATGCGTTCCGAGCGGCGGGCGGCCTTGTGGTTGGCACAGACGATATTGCAAGGGTGGAACACGGTGCCGATATTATCGGAAGCAAGGTTAACCTTGCCAAGCGTCGTGTTCAAAACGGAATGCTCTATCTTGTCACCAACGAACATACCGAGATCGACATGGTTTCCATTGCTTTTAAGGAACGCGGGAACATTTACGAAATTGACGCAATGCATAGCGAAATGTATGAATACGATGGACATCCGTTCTCTCTTGCATCGGGGGAGGGCAAGGTGTTTTTCGTAACCGACGAAACGTACGATGTAAAGCCCCGCCGCCGTTTCACAAAGGGAACGATCGCCGTATCCGATTTTGAGATCCGACGCGAATCCGCCTTTGTTATCGGTGACCACACCTTTGAAAAGCACGAGATCGACGAAGCATATACGCCTACAAAACCGGGCAACTGGTGCGATCTCTACGGTGAATCCTTCTCGGGAACGGTACTTTATCGCGTAAAGTTTACACTTGGCGAGATTCCCGAAGCGATCGAGATTGATCTCGGCCGGGTAGGCTATTCCTGCGACTTGACGCTCAACGGAAAATCTCTCGACAAGATATACTTTGCTCCCTTCACATGTACCGCGGAGCGCGAGATGCTTCAAAAGAACAACGAGCTAATTGTCCGCGTATGCAACACCCCCGCCAACCAATACACCGCAGCCGCATGGCTTGACGAGGTTCCGCCTCACGTCATCGGCCCGTATCACAAAATCGCCAAGCAGTTTGAGCGTGATACCCTTGCAAGCGGACTTATGTCGCCCATCGTTATTCGGTATTGATAAACTTTTTTGGGGATGAAGCATCCCCGATCGTTTGCAAAAAAGCGAAAAACTGCAAGCAAAATGCCCGAAAATCTATTGACAATACAAGGGTTAAGTGATAAAATAAAATTAATTGGATAATAACCAATTTTTTAGTAAGTATTAATTAATATATTAAAAAGGAGAAACGTATGGATCCCAGAATACACATAGGAATTGATAACTGCTTTGCCATCAAGCGTTGGACCAAACCGGCCGATTGGGCGCGTGTTGTCCATGAGCTTGGCATGAAGTACATTGAGGTGGTACCCGACCTTGAGGCCGAGCCCCTTCTCACCCCCGACGATTACCGTCGCGATTGGGTAGATAACGTATGCGACGCCAAGGCAAAATACGGCGTGGAGACCGTGATGATCTACTCCAACAATACGACGTATGACACCATCGGCTTTGCTCATCCCGATAAGCGCGTGCGCGACAGCATTGTGGATCGCTGGTTTGAAAACTTCTGCAAGCTTGCCGAGGGCATCGGTGCCGACATCGGCTATTTCGTACACGGTCTTTCCGAGGATATCCTTTTCGATCGCGAAAAGCGCCTCATCGCGCAGGAGAACGTTATCGACTGCATGAGCCGCCTCAATCGCATCGCCGACCGCCACGGCATCTCCAAGGCCGCGCTTGAGCAGATGTACACGCCGCACCAGCCTCCCTTTACCATCGACACGATGATAAAGCTGATGCAGACGGTACAGCGTCAATCGGGCAAGCCGCTTTACGTCACCGAGGACGTGGGACATCACTGCCCCTTCTACCTCCGTCCCGATGCCGATAAGCTTCAAGAGGCGTTCGAGCGCTATAAGAAGGACGGCTATATCGGTGTATGGCTTGGCTCCAAGGAGGCTCTTGCACTCTTCAAGGGTGAGACGGGCGACAAGCTCTCCGCCGATACCTTGAAGGCGATCGAGGCCGATATGGATCAGAACGTCGGAATGTTCTCGACCGAGCGTGACAACGATTGCTACGAGTGGCTCAAGGAGCTTGGCTGCTACTCTCCCATCATTCATATGCAGCAGACCAACGGCACCTTCTCCTCTCATGCAGGCTTCACGCCCGAAAACAACGCCACGGGTAAGATTCATCCCATCAAGGTGCTGAAGGCTATCAAGGAAAGCTATGAAAAGGCAGAGCGTCCCGATATGCCCGAAAGAGTTGAGGACATCTACCTCATTCAAGAGGTATACATGAGCACCAAGGAAGTAGGCTATCAGGGACTTTGGCGCATTCAGCAGAGCACCGATTACCTGCGCAAATACATTCCCGAGGACGGCATGAGACTCAGCGAGCTTTTGAAGCGCGCCGAGACTCTTGGTGAATAATAAAGGAGAAGATTATGGAAGTAAAACAGCTTGAAAAAGACTTTTTGACATTCAAGGCCGAAAACGAGATCTTCGACATCAACTGTGTGGTTCCTTGCCATCTCGACGTTACGCTTGAGGATAAGCTCCCCGCACCCGAAACCTATTTTGGTGAGGGCGTTGACAAAATGGTGCTTACCTCCACCATCTGTATGCGTGTCCCTTATCATTTGGGTAACGAGATCGTGTTTGACGCTGCGGCAAAGGACGATCGATTCTATGCATCTGCGACCATCGCCCCCGATATGAATCTTGGCGGCAGAAAGTTTGCGGCCGAGCTTGACGAGCTGCTTGCCAAAAAGACCGTCATCACCCGTATGTTCCCCAAGGCTCACAAGTTCCAGCTTCGCAAGTGGCTGGTTGGCGACGTACTTGCCGAGCTTGAAAGACGCCGCGTGCCGCTTATGGTTTGGCATATGCAGATCGAATGGGACGAGCTTGCCGAGATCGCCGAGGCATATCCCAACCTTCCCATCATCATTGAGGGAAGCGACCAGAAGACGGTCTACTATGCACAGAGCGTTATGGGCCTTTGCGAGAAGTATCACAACGTTCATCTTGAGATGCACAACTTCACGCACTACGACTTTTTCCACTATGCACTCAAATACATCGGAGCCGATCGCTTGATCTTCGGCTCGCGCTCGCCCTTTAACGATATGAACGTTCCGTTGTATCAGATCCTGATGAATGCCAACGAGGAAGAAAGAAAGCTGATCCTCAGCGGCAACATCAAGCGCCTGATCAGCGAGATCAGATAACAGAAGGAGAGGGAATTTCGTATGAAAAGAAGAATTGGAACCAGTGGCGCACCCTTTACCGGTTGTATCGACCGTTTTGTTACCGAGGGCTATAAGCCCCAGCTCAGCCGCAAGGAGCTTGTTCTTGCCAAGGCAAACACCGAGGGAATCGACGGTCTTAGCGTCGGTCTTCCTTGTGATGAGGAGTACCTTGCTTGGTTTAAGGGCATTCTCAAGCAGTACAATAAGCAGGTAAACACCGTTTGCCCCGATACCTACATGAGCCCCAGACTCAAGGACGGTATGCTTGTGGCGCGTGACCCCGGTCTCCGTCGCGAATTTATTGAGCACATCAAGCAGGCCATGGATCTTTGTGCCGAAGTAAACGGCAACGACATTCTCCTTTGGCAGGCACACGACGGTTATTCCTATCCCTTCGAGGACGATTACACGCAGAGATGGGGTTGGCTTCTTGAGGGACTTGACGAGGTTTGCGCTTACCGCGACGACGTCAAGGTAACCATCGAGTATAAGTGCAAGGAGCCCAAGACCCGTCAGTACATTTCCGACGTCGGAAAGAGCCTTCTGATCTGTGAGCAGCTGAAGGATCGTAAGAACCTTGGTATCGTTGTTGACATCGGTCACTCGCTGATCGTTGACGAGAACCCTGCTGAGGCTTTGGCTCTCGCTGCACACTACGGCAAGCTCTTCCACGTACATCTGAACGATAACTACAGAAACGTAGACGACGACCTTATGGTTGGCGCGATCCACTTCTGGGAGACGCTTGAGTTCTTCTACGAGATGGATATGGTGGGCTACGACGGTTGGCTCAACCTCGACATCTGGCCCTCGTATATCGACGGCCCCGGCGCACTTGCTGAGAGCGTTAAGCGCGTAAGAATGTTCGAGAATCTCGTTGAGAACCTGCCCCGCGAGGAGATCCGCTCGCTTCAGAGAAAGGGCGACCTCGTGAAGGCTATGGAGATCGTAAGAAAGACCTGCATCAAGGAATATTGATTATAAAAGCCGTATGATTATTGATACACACGCACATTTTGAGGATCGGACGGTATTTCTCTTCGATTCGTCGTTCGAGCATTGCATGGAAACGATGGATCGGCTCGGGATCGATTACTTGGTACAGTCATTGGCCAAGGCGCTCGGTCCGGGAAGCACCCCCGACTTTGAAGGCTATATTGAAGAATGCATTGAGCTTTTTGAGAGATCCGGAAAGCGCATCTTCAGTTACTTCGTCTATAATCCCTTTTTGTCCGACTTTTGTATCAAGCTGATCGAGGACAATCATGAAAACCCCGCGTTTGTGGGCATCAAAATTCACCCATCGGATAACGGCTGTTATGCGGATGACGAGGCCTATCGCCCCGTGTATGAGATCGCCAAGAAATACGGCTATCCCATCATGTCTCACACTTGGGCGCTTACCTCGAATCCCAAGCAAAAATACGCCGTGCCGGAGCGCTTTGAGCGCTTTCTTAGCGAATACCCCGAGGTCAACCTCATTTTCGGTCATTCGGGCGGACGCATTGAGGGGATCAAGAGCGCGGTGGAAATCGGCAAACGTTACAAAAACGTGTATTATGACATAGCAGGAGACATTTATGACCGCGGACTGATCGAATACATTGTCGGTCACGTCGGGGCTGACCGTCTTTTGTTTGCAACCGATCTTCCGTGGTTTGATCCCGCAAGCCAGATGGGAATGATCCTCGGTGCCAAAATCACTGCCGAACAAAAAGAACTTGTTTTCGGCGAAAACGCAGCTAGACTTTTCAATATCAAGTGATTTATCCCCAACACAAAATAAAAAGAAAAGAGGCATTACAACATGAGAAGAAGAGTAGAATCCAGCCCCGCACCCTTTACCGGTCTTATTGACCGTTTCGTAACCGAAGGCTACAAGCCTCAGGTAGATGGCAAAGAAGTTGCACTTACCATGATGAATATGCCCGAGATCGATGGTCTCGGCTTCGGCGTTCCGTTTGATCCCGATCATCTGGAGTGGTTCAAGAGAGAAATGAAGGCGCACGGCAAGCAGGTTTCCACCGTTTGCCCCGACACCTATATGAATCCCAAGCTCAAGGACGGTATGCTCATGGCGCGTGACCCCGGCATCCGCCGCGAGTCGATCGAGCTTTGCAAGAAGACCATGGACGTTTGCGCCGATCTTAACGGTGCCGACATTCTTCTTTGGCAGGCACACGACGGTTATTCCTATCCCTTTGAGGACGATTATGCTCAGAGATGGGATTGGCTGCTTGAGTCTCTGGACGAGATCTGCGCTTACCGCGATGACGTTAAGGTAACCATCGAGTATAAGTGCAAGGAGCCCAAGACCCGTCAGTATATTTCCGACGTCGGAAAGAGCCTTTTCATCTGCGAGCAGCTCAAGGAGCGCAAGAACCTTGGTATCGTTGTGGACATCGGCCACTCGCTGATCGTGGACGAGAACCCCGCCGAGGCACTGGCCCTCGCCGCACACTACGGCAAGTTGTTCCATGTACACCTCAACGATAACTACAGAAACGTGGACGACGACCTTATGGTTGGCGCCATCCACTTCTGGGAGACGCTTGAGTTCTTCTACGAGATGGACATGGTCGGCTACGACGGCTGGCTCAACCTCGACATCTGGCCCTCTTACATCGACGGCCCCGCCGCACTCAAGGAAAGCATCAAGCGCGTAAGAATGTTTGAGAACCTCGTTGAGAACCTTCCTCGCGAGGAGATCCGCTCGCTTCAGAGAAAGGGCGATCTCGTAAAGGCCATGGAGATCGTAAGAAAGACCTGCATCAAGGAATATTAATCAAAATCAAATAATAAAGAGAGGTACATACTATGAGAAGAAGAATAGAATCCAGCAGTGCTCCCTTTACCGGCCTTATCGACCGCTTCGTAACCACGGGCTATAAGCCGTCGGTCGATGGCAAGGAAGTTGCCCTGACCATGATGAACATGGAGGAGATCGACGGTCTCGGCTTCGGTGTTCCGTTCGATGCCGATTATCTCGATTGGTTCAAGAAGGAAATGAAGGCACACGGCAAGCAGGTTTCGACCGTATGCCCCGACACCTACATGGATCCGAAGATCCAGGACGGTATGCTGATGGCGCGTGACCCCGGCATCCGCCGCGAGTCGATCGAGCTTTGCAAAAAGACCATGGACGTTTGCGCAGAGCTGAACGGTGCCGACATTCTTCTGTGGCAGGCACACGACGGCTATTCCTATCCCTTTGAGGACGACTATGCACAGAGATGGGATATGCTTCTTGAATCTCTCGACGAGATCTGCGCGTACCGCGACGACGTTAAGGTAACCATTGAATATAAGTGCAAGGAGCCCAAGACCCGTCAGTATATTTCGGACGTCGGAAAGAGCCTTTTCATCTGCGAGCAGCTTAAGGAGCGCAAGAATCTCGGTATCGTTGTGGACATCGGTCACTCGCTGATCGTTGACGAGAATCCCGCAGAGGCTCTCGCTCTTGCCGCACACTATGGCAAGCTCTTCCATGTACATCTGAACGACAACTACAGAAGCGTGGACGACGATCTGATGGTTGGCGCCGTACACTTCTGGGAGACGCTCGAGTTCTTCTATGAGATGGATATGGTCGGCTACGACGGTTGGCTCAACCTCGACATTTGGCCCTCTTACATCGACGGCCCCGGCGCGCTCAAGGAGAGCATCAAGCGCGTAAGAATGTTTGAGAATCTCGTTGAGAATCTGCCCCGTGAGGAGATCCGCTCGCTGCAGAGAAAGGGCGATCTCGTAAAGGCTATGGAGATCGTAAGAAAGACCTGCATCAAGGAATATTGATAGGAGAAACCAAAATGATTATTGATTCACACGCACATTTTTCCGACAAAGCGGTACTGATCTACGACCCGTCGCAGAAGCGTGTTCTTGACACCATGGACCACCTTGGCGTCGATTATATGATACAGTCGCTGGGAAGATCGCTTGGCCCCAACGACCGTCCCGACTTTGATGGATTTATAGAGGAATGTGACGAGATCTTCGAGAAATCGGGCAAGCGTATTTATAGCTATTTCGTCTACAATCCCTTCTGCGCCGACTTCTGCCTCAAGCTGATCGAGGATAACCACAACGATCCTGCCTTTGTTGGCATTAAGATCCACCCCGCAGATAACAACTGCTACGCCGATGACGAGCGTTACCGCCCCATTTATGAGCTGGCAAAGAAATACAGCCTGCCCATTTTGTCTCACACTTGGGCGCTGACCTCCAATCCCAAGCAGAAATTCTCCGTTCCCGAGCGCTTCGAGAGATTCATCGAAGAGTACCCCGAGGTCAACTTCATCTTTGGCCACTCGGGCGGACGCGTTGAGGGCATCAAGAAGGCCGTTGAGATTGGCACGCGCTACAAAAACGCGTACTACGACATCGCGGGTGATATTTACGACCGCAGACTGATTGAATACATCGCCGGCCACGTTGGCGCAGACCACCTCCTCTTTGGAAGCGACGTGCCGTGGTTCGACCCCGCAAGCCAGATGGGTATGGTGCTCGGAGCAAATCTTACCACCGAAGAAAAGGCACTTATTCTCGGTGGAAACGCATCGAGACTTTTCAACATTAAGTAAGACCGCATAGGTCGTTAAATAGGAACGGGTTCGGCAGTATGCCGAACCCGTTTCTATTTGTATGCAAAAAGCAACCGCACGGTTCTCGAACCGTGCGGTTGCTCTATTTCTTTGTTAAAGCGTGATCTTCTTGAAGCTCTTTTTGCCTCGCTTGAGGAGGATGCCGTTTTCAAAGGCGGACTTTTCAAAGGTGGTCTTAATGTCGGTGACCTTTTCGCCGTCCGCGGTTACGCCGCCCTGCTCGACCGCGCGTCTTGCCTCGGACTTCGAGGGGACGAGCTCGGCCTTCACGAGAAGGGAGAGGATGTCGATCTTACCGTCTGCGAAATCTTCGTCGGTAAGTGCGATCGAAGGCATATTGTCGGTGTTGCCCGCGCCAAACAGGCCGCGTGCGCTCTCCTGTGCCTTCACTGCCTCCTCCTCGCCGTGAACCAGCTTGGTAAGCTCGAAGGAAAGGATTTCCTTGGCGGTATTGAGCTGACTGCCCCCCCACGCGTCCATCTTGTCGATCTCCTCAAGAGGAAGGAAGGTCAGCATACGAATGCACTTGAGAACGTCGGCGTCGTCGATGTTTCTCCAGTACTGATAGAAATCGAAGGGGCTGGTCTTATTCGGGTCAAGCCATACAGCGCCGCTTGCCGTCTTACCCATCTTCTTGCCCTCGGAGTTGAGGAGCAGGGTAATGGTCATGGCGTGTGCGTCCTTGCCGAGCTTGCGGCGGATAAGCTCGGTACCGCCCAGCATATTCGACCACTGGTCATTACCGCCGAACTGCAGATTGCAGCCGTGTGTCTGGAACAGGCGATAGAAGTCGTAAGATTGCATGATCATGTAGTTAAATTCGAGGAAGGAGAGGCCTTTCTCCATTCTTTGCTTATAGCACTCGGCTCGGAGCATATTGTTGACCGAGAAGCAAGCGCCTACCTCGCGCAGAACCTCCACGTAATTGAGGTCGAGGAGCCAATCGGCGTTGTTTACCATTTCGGCCTTGCCTTCGCCAAATTCGATGAAGCGCTCCATCTGCTTCTTGAAGCAATCACAGTTATGCTGAATGGTCTCCTTGGTCATCATCGAGCGCATATCGGTACGTCCCGAGGGGTCGCCGATCATGGCCGTTCCGCCGCCGATGAGGGCGATGGGACGGTTGCCTGCCATCTGCAGACGCTTCATCAGACAAAGTGCCATAAAGTGACCGACGT
>JAZTWS010000189.1:0-10854 GCA_045636005.1 Eubacteriales bacterium
TGCTTATAGCTCTCGGCCGAGAGAAGCTCAAGTACAGCACTTACCATGGCCGCTCTTTCGGAGCTGAGGTTGGAGCAAACGGCAAGAGCCGATGCGCTATTCGCAAAGCAGGTACGGTAGTCCTCCTGCTGCTCGTCGTACTTCGGAATGGGAAGCACGCCGTAATTTACGGTAGAGGACTTCATCTCCGAGCCGTAGCCCAGCGACTGCGTATAGAAAAGAATGTTGCCGTTCTGCATCGAGGTTTCCTCATGGTTGCCGCCCGAGGGGATAAATCCGCCCGGATTGTTGAACACGCCACGCACTTTTTCGTATGCGGGAACGGTTTGGCTGTTAAAGAGAACGATCTCGGGCTCGCCGTATGCGTCAAACTCGGTGAAGTTAAGACCCATAGCAAGCACCCATGCGTCCATCTGACCTGCAGCATCACCAAGGCTCTTGATACCTACGACGTCACCGCCATCGATAATACCGTTGGAATTCATATCATCCCAGCAGTTCGATACGTAGTTGGTCATAACATCTGCCGTCCACTTGCCATCTCTTACAAGCTGGTAAAGCGCAGCATCTCTGTCATCGGGATACTTCTGATTGAAGAGGTCACGGTTGAAGAACACGCAAACACCGCTGGCAGCCTGCGAAATGGTCAAAGAACCACCCGCAAAGAAGAAAGCGCCGTAAACGCTCAGTTCGTCTACCATCGAGTTGTTCCACCAAGGCTTATCGAAATTGAGATAACCTTCCTCGGTATCCGAAAGCGTCATGAGGTTGTAATAGATACCCTCCTTGGCCAGCGAGGTTCCCGAAGAAAGGTAAAATGCCGCGCCGTCAAAGTCACCGGTGTTGGTAAGAACCGATACCGAAAGCGTATTGTTCCATGTCGTATAAGGGAACGTATCATCCTGCGGAATCGCTTTGATCTTTACGTTAAGACGATTTTCCACGTCGATATTACGGTAGTGGATTGCATCGTAAAGCGGATCGTTGATAAGATCCTCACAAGCCAGCTCGTACATATTCATGTTCGAACCGCCGCGAACCAAAAAATTGATGGTCTCGCCGTTATACTTGAGGTCGGTGGGAACGGTATCCTGCTCGCTCAAGCGATCATTCTCGTCCACAGGCTTGCTCTCCTTGGGCTTATCGGTCGTCTCCTCGGGCGTATTACCGCAAGCGGCAAACACCGAAAGAAGCATCAAAAGCGCAAGAAAAAGCGAAAGAATTTTTGCGAATTTCATGTTGTTTTCCTTTCGTTGAATATTTTATGAGTAATTATACCATAAATTGCCGAAAAAATCAAGAGGTTTCTCTACTTTTTAATTAAAGAAATTTCCCCGCAAAAAGATCACAAGACCAATGCCGATCAAGATCGCGCCGCCAAAGATCGAGGCCTTGCCCGACAGAGCCACACCAAAGCGTTTGCCAAGCTCAAGACCGACGAAGCACACGAGAAAGGTAACGACACCGATAATCAAGGTACAAAGCAACGCGGGAAGGAAGGTATAGTCCGCAATGGTAAAGCCAACGGTCAGCGCGTCAATCGAGGTAGCAAGCCCCTGCACAAGAAGTGACGTAAGCGTAACGCCGCCCACGCGACATTCTTCCGCACCGCTACGGCAACGGATGCCCTCCCACAGCATTTTTCCGCCGATATAACCGAGAAGGATCAACGCGATCCACGGAATAAAGGGGGCAAACGCCGTGAATTTTTGTGCCATGGTATGCACGCAGATCCAACCGATCAGCGGCATAAGGTTCTGAAAAAGAGCAAAAACGCCCGCCACACCGCACATCTTCATAATTTTCATTCGCGGCTCGGCAAGTCCGTTGGCAAGCGAAACCGAAAAGGCGTCCATCGCCAGCCCAAGTCCCAAAAAAAGACCGGTGCTGATCAAAGCGACTGTATCTCCCATCTTTGACCTCCTATTCCTTAAAACAGGCCGAAGCCTTTTGCGAAAGGCCTCGGCTCTCATTATTTTTTACAAAAAATCTTGCGTAAAAGCTTTCCCGCCGCGCGTCTTGCACGCACGAGCACCACGCGAAGCGGATAACAGGCCACCCACACTCTCGCGTAAAGCAAATACCAAGGACTATCGGTCGCCACGTACTTTTTCCCGCGGCGAAACCCCGAAAGCACACCGACGATATCCCCGTCGGTCACGTCATATTCCTTCTCGGTACAGTTGTCACCGCAAATGACGTAACCCTTCTCTGTGACCTCAACAACGCGGTGTAGGACGTAGCTTTCGCCCCTGCGGTAAAGCGGAACGTCGTATTTTTTCAAAGGCTCCGACAAGGGAACGATCAAAATCGTGTCCTTCCCCGCCCGCAGCATAGGGCGCATGCTGGCCCCTCTCGTCAATCCCACGTATATGCCGTCCTGCTTCAAATATTCCTCAACGGAAAAATTTTCACTCATGCGGCATTCGCGTCGGGAACGGGAATGATTGGGAACAGAAGCCAAGGATCTGTCGTTTCCGAAGGCTTCGGCTCGGTCTCCTCGGGACGTGTGGTCTCCTCGGGTCTTGTCGTTTCCTCGGGACGTGTGGTCTCCTCGGGTCTTGTTGTTTCCTCGGGTTTTGTCGTTTCCTCGGGCTTAGTGGTAACCGGAGGCCGCGGCACCCACGGGTGTTCGGGTAACGCGTCCGCATTTGTGCTTTCTTCCGCCTTGGTCGTCTCGGCGGGCTTTGTCGTTTCCGAAGGCTTCGTCGTCACAACAGGCTTTGTCGTTTCGGCGGGCTTTGTCGTTTCGGCAGGCTTCGTCGTCTCGTTCGGCTTCACCGTCTCGCTCGGTTCCGTCGAGGTTTCCTCCGGCTCCACCGTTTCCTCGTCGGGATCGGTGATCTCCGAGGGCGTCGTGGTCGACTCGTCGGGCTCGGTCGTTTCAGGCTCCGTTTCGGTTGTATCCTTGTTAAAAATGCCGTTCAACTTAAGCTCCAGCTCCAAAAGCGCCTCGCACGAGCAAAGCGTTAAAGTCAAAAAAACACATAAGAGAAAAATCAGTATATGCTTTTTCATAAAATCCCCCATTGTTTATTGCAATCGTTTTAATTATATAACATTTTTTTCGTTTTGTCAATCGTTTTTTGCAAAACGAAGATGCAATATGGAAAATGTTGTTCTTTTCTCTTGACAAGCACGAAAAAATATGCTATTCTTTTTTCATCAACAGGAAAGGACCGTCACCCATGAAGATCGTACAAACGCACTCCTCCAACCGCGAGTTTGCCAGCCAGAAATATTTGGAGATCGGCAACTGCGGCCTCTGCACCGACATGACCACCCGCATTTTCTCCGAAAATCGCAAGGGTCGAAAGGACTATCACCTTCTCTACCTTGTGGACGGAACCATGTATTTTGAGCTGGACGGCAAGCGCATTGATCTCGGCGCGGGCTCCCTCGTTCTCTTCCGCCCGGGTGAGCCACAGGTATACGGCAGCTACGATGGCGACTCGGTTTCTTACTATTGGTCGTATTTTTCAGGCACCTCTGTGGAGGATGTGCTGGCCGACTGCGGTTTTTCTACGGGCAACCACTTTTTCATCGACGTGGACGGCAGCATTTGCAAGGCACTCAACCTGATTATTAAGGAATACACCTACGGCGAATATTGCCATGTCACCAAGTGCAATTCGCTCTTTATCCTGCTGTTTGCCGAGATGGCGCGTCTGACCGATCACGCCGCCCGGGAGAGCGAGCGCTACGATATTCTCCTGCCTGCGCTCAAGGCTATGGAGCAGAATTACCGCGTTTGGTACAAGAACGAGGAATATGCAAAAATGTGCGGCATCAGCAAATATCACTTCATTCATCTTTTCACGAAGTGCAAGGGGTGCTCGCCCTCCAAATACAAATCCGATCTTTTGATGCAGAAGGCGCACGAGCTGGTCGGCATCTCCGAGCTTCCGATGGGCGAGATCGCCGAAATACTCGGCTTCGAGGATGCTCTTTACTTCAGTAAAAAATTCAAGGCATATTACGGCGTGTCCCCCTCGCAGTACCGTAAGCAGATGTTGGAGAGAGACCGCCATGCTTGAGCTTTCACACGTTAGCTTTTCTTACGGGAAAGGCAAGCCCGCCATCCTTACCGATGCGACGCTTGCCGCCCCTGACGGCACCTGCACGGTGCTTGTCGGTGAAAACGGCGCGGGCAAAAGCACACTTGTGGGCCTTCTTGCGGGAACGCTCAAGGCAACCCGCGGAAGCGTGACGTACACGGGACGCCTTGGCTACTTGCCGCAGGAATCTGCCCTGCTTGACGACATGACCGCACGCGAAAACCTTCTCTTTTTTGCCAAGCTCTACGGCGTTCCGAGGCCAAAGGAGGAAGAGCTGCCCTTCGGCGTTGCGGAATTTCTCGACAAAAGAGTGGGAGAGCTTTCGGGCGGTATGAAAAAGCGGTTAAGCCTTGCCTGTACCCTGCTTGGCAGGCCTGACACGCTTCTTCTCGACGAGCCCTGCGCCTCACTTGACGCCCACAATCAAAAGCTCTTGGCCGACATTCTCCAAGACCTCCGCCAAAACGGAAAATGTATCCTTTATATCGGTCACAACGAGGAAGAATACCGCGATTTTTGCGACAAACGTTATCGTCTGCTTGACGGTACGGTGATCGAGGATCCTCTTTTTTGATTTTTCCGAGGACGCGCCTTGACAATCAAGTGATTATGTGCTATAATGAAAAAAAGAGACTTCTCCGCACGCAAAGCGGAGACCTCTCTCAAAAATAAGAAAGGAACTATATCATTATGAAAAAAACGACACTTCGTATTTTAACCGCGCTTTTGGCCCTTCTTCTTGTCCTTACGGCCTTCGTCGGTTGTAACAAAAAGGTTTCCCAAAACCCCGATCAAGCGGTTTTAGATGCCATAAACACCAATCAGAAATTGGCCGAAAAGAGCGATCTTCACAAAAAATTTGAAGGATATGCAGAATTCAATTCGATCGAATACAATATTGCCGTAGGCGACCTCATCGGCTCGCTCTTTTCCTCCCTCATGGGCGGCATGAGCGTTTCGCTCACCAGCACGATCGACCTGAACATGAAAATGCTGACAAGCGACGACCACAACTATGCCGCGCTTGCTCTTCTCTTGAACGATGCCGACTTCGTACGCATTGACGCTCACGCAACCACCGAGGAACTTGCTCTTGCCTGCGAGGCACTTCTCGGCAAGACCGCGCTCGGCGCAAAGCTGGACGATCTGTTCGATCTTTTTGGGGATTCGCTTGGCGCATCCATGGATATGTCTCTGGCAGAGCTTATGGAGATGAGCACCAAGAGTGCGGAAATCACCAAGGATTTGGAAAAGATTCTCGACAAATATAAGAAAGTTGCCATCAAGGCTCTCTTTGAAAACGCAGACGCAACGCGCACCGAGGAGACCGTCAAGGTGGGCGGCGATTCGGTTGAGGCCGTGATCATTAAGGCAAACGTCAACGAGGGCAACTTCATTCAGGCAATCAAAACGCTTTACGAAACCTATCAGGCTGACGCCGAAACGCGCAAGACGGTAGAGGACATCTTGAAGCTTTACGGTGCCACCGACGCGGATATTGCCGATATCTACGACGAAATCGAGGAGCTTTGGAACAGAGACGATTTCTCGGAAGAGACCATTGAACTCCGCTTTACCATCCATAAAAAGAACGGCAACCTCATGATATTCTCGATCTACGATCTGGAAGCGAAAGAAAGCATTTCGCTCACGCTCGGCGTAGACCCCGCAAACCCCACTTACCTCGCGCTTGAGGTAACCGATGCCTTTTCTCTCGCTTACCTTGTAACCGAAAACACCGCCGAGAGCTATAAAGCAGAGCTTTCGATCGACGTTGAGGGCGAAAAGATCGCGCTCCCCATTTCCTATAATAAGACCACGGACGAATACGTGATCTCCTTCGAGGTTGAGGGCCAAACATTCGAGATCCGCGGTAAGCTTACGGCAGAACAAGATCTGTTCTCCTTCTCGATCGATCAGATGGATCTCGTAATTGAGGGACAGCCCGTGTCCTTGAAGACCGGAATCTCGCTCACCATGAAAAAGAGCAACGAAAAGATTCCCGCTATGCCCGAGTACACCAACGTCACCGAGATGTCCGAGGAGGATTTTGCCGAGCTTGCAGGCGAGCTTCAGACCAAGCTTAACGAGCTTATGATGCTCCTGCCCAGCGACATTCAGTTCCTGCTTGGCAGTTTGATGATGGGTGCTTGATCCTTGGATCAAAAATAACGGGGAAACTTCGGTTTCCCCTCTTTTTTGGAGCAACACATGAAAATGAGAACCTTTCAAGGTATGCTATATCGGGACGGGCGGCTTTTTGCGGCTTCGCTTTGGCGCGCGCTTCTTTTGTGCGCGCTTTTCGCCGTGCTTTGCGCGGCACTGCTGCTCACCGTTCTCTCCGCCGTCCGTGAAGAGAACGAAGCACCCGTCGCCATTGCCCTTGTAGACGAGGACGGCAGCCTTGCCAGCCACATTGTGCTGAATTACGTCAGCAACCAAAAGGACGTAGCCTCGCTTGCCACCATCCAAAAAACCGATGCTGCCGAAGCCTTGGCGGGTGTGGAGGAAGGAAAATTCAGCGGCGCCGTCATTCTCCCGAAGGACTATCTAAACGCCATCATGGGGGGCGATTTCACGCGCGGAAAGGTGCTTTTATCCGACGGCACGATGATCGATGCCTCGCTCGTTCGCCGCGCCGCCTCGATCGGTGAAGGACTCATTCAAATGGGACAGTACGGCGTGTTTGCGGGTGCGTCGGCCGTCCTTGGGGACGCCGAAGCGCGCAAGATCTATGACGCATATCTTTTGAAGATCAACGATACGCTTTTCTACGAAGCAAGCACTGCCGCCAACCGCTATGTGACCGAGCAGGAGACCGCTTACGTCTCCTCATCACTCCCGCTTGCCCAGCATACCGTCCTTTTGATGCTCCTCTCGCTCGCCTCGCTCTCTACCCTCTTTTTTTACCGTGCGCAAAGCACCGACCTCTCCCCTGCGCTTGCCGCAAGGCTTCGCGCGTCGGGCGTGACAACGGCGGCCTTCGTTCTGCCGAAAATTCTCTATACCCTTTTCTTTCGCATCTTTCTTTGCGGCGTGGCACTTCTTGCCTTGTCCAGACTATTCACGTTTTCGCTTACCCCCACCGCCCTGTTGCTTTTTGGGGTGGCTCTCGTGCTATCTTCGGCCCTTGACACCTTGCTCTCGCTCTGTCTTGCGGGCAACCGCTTTGGCATTCTGACCCTCTCGCTTTTCCTCTTGGTGCAAATGTTTTTTGCGGGAGGACTTATTCCCTTGCACTATCTCGCCGCGCCCATTCGCGCGGTCGGCCGTTTCCTGCCGCTCGGACTCTCGCTTGGGCTCGCTTCTCCTATTTTTGAAGCGACGCCTTCCCCGCTTTCGCTCGCGTGGCTCGCCCTGTGGGTACTCCCCATGTGCCTTCTCGCGCATCGCCGCCTACGCAAAATCTGTACGGAAGGAGGACGCGCGAAATGAGCTTTCTTTTTCTTGCTCTCAAGCGAATGCTGCGCTCGCTTCCCTTCCTTTTGTCGCTCCTTTTGCTTACGGCCACGGTAACGGCCGCCCTGTTTTGCGACCGCGTGATCCAACCGCAAGGAGCGGGATATGTAGCACAACTCGGCGGTGCCGAAACCAAGGCCGTACAAGAAGGCCTCTCGGCGCGCGGCTTTGTTCGCTACGAAACCGAGGAGGAGATGCGACGCGACATCGAGAACGGCATTCTCGCCTGCGGCGCCATCTTTGCCCCCGATCTTGAGACGCGCATCACCTCGGTTAACCTTGAACAAAGCGTGCGGCTTTTTACCTCGCCTACGGCAAACCTCCCCACCATGTTTCGTTTGGAGATCGTAACCGAGCTGCTTGCGGCAGCGGCTCCCTATTTCAGCCTTCCCATTTTGGAAACGTTGGCACCAAGCACCGATCTTCGCGACGAGATCGTATCCGCCTATCGCGAAAAGATCCAAGACGGCATGGGCTTCGTTTTCGACGTGGAAACCGTTTCGGGAAAAGCACCCGAGGAATTGGGCTTCGCCCTTTCGCTCGCGGTTTGCCTGCTCTCGCTCTTTCTCTTTTTCCTGCCGCTTTTGCAAGGGTGTCGCCTATATCAGCCCGAATATCACGCGTTGGAAAAGCGCATCGGGCGCAAAAACGCGCTTCTTACCGTTTTCCTACCCGAAGCGTTTGTTTCGTTACTCTTGACGTTTCTTGCCCTCTGCCTGATCCTACCGCTCGGCGCATGCCTTTCGGGAAAGATCGAGTTTGTTGAATGGCTTCTGCCCGCAATTATCTCGGCTTCACTTTCGGCGTCGCTCGGCCTTCTTTTGCCGACCGTCATTCGCCGCGCCGATACCCTGCAGATGCTCACCGTCCCCACCCTTTTGCTCACACTCGTGCTTTGCCCACTCTTTATAAACGTGGCAAATCTCCTGCCTGCTGTAAGATTTTTGCAACCGCTTTTGCCAACCTATTGGATCTTTGCCGCAAAAGAAGCCACGCTCCTTTGCGGTGGCATTGCGCTCCTTGCTTTGCCGCTCTCCGCACTCCTGCTTTATTTCACGCATCGGGGTATTGACAACCCGCGTGGCATATGATAGAATATACCATATTTTTTTAAGAAGGAACTACAATGCAACATTTGGCTTATATCTTTGATTTTGACGGCACGCTTGTCGATTCCATGCCCTACGTGGCCATGGGTGTCAAGCGATTTCTCGACAACCGCGGGGTAAAATATCCCGAAAATATCATGGAGATCGTCACGCCGCTCGGCTATCCCGCCTCGGCGGCATACTATAACGAGCATTTCGGCCTTTCGGTCACGGGCGAGGAATACTTCCTTGAAGTGCAGAGCCTGATCTTCCCCTATTACCAAAACGAGATCCCCTTAAAGGCGGGCGCGTACGAATATCTAAAGACACTCAAAGAAAGCGGTGCTTCGCTTTCGGTGCTCACGGCAAGCCCGTTGCGCCTTGTCAAGCCTTGCTTCGAGCGTCTTGGCATTCTCGGTTGGTTTGATCAGCTTTGGTGCTGTGACGACTTCGGCCGCATCAAATCCGATCCCGAGATCTATCTTGAAGCCGCAAAGCGCCTCTCGGTAAAGCCGACAGACATCGCCTTCTTTGACGATAGCTTCCACTCGCTCGCCGCCGCCCAAAAGGCGGGGCTTTACACCGTCGGCATTTACGACGAGGTGGCAAAGGCGTTTATAGAGGACGTGAAGGCCACGGCCGACACCTACCACGAGAACTTTCTTACCATAAAGGATATCTGACAAAAAGGGCTTCGCCTTACGGCGAAGCCCTTTTTCTTATGGTTTTATTTGTGATTATGCGCTTTGATAAAGCCAAACATCTTGGCAAGCTCCATCACCAGAAGCGGCACGAAGATCAGCACAAGACCGATCAGGTACTGCTGCCACGAGAGATAACGGAGGTTGAAGATACCCTGTACGCCGGGTACGAATAGCACGAATGCCATAAGCGCGGTCGAAGCGAGTGCGGCAAGATTGAGGTTCTTGTTGCCGAACGGGCCGATCTTGAAGAGCGAATGCTCGGAGCGCATATTGTAGGCCTGCACGATCTGGCAGAGCGCAAGTACCATGAAGGCAAGCGTCTGACCGCCGATGAGGTTCCACTCGTGTGCCTCGTCGAGAAGCACGCCGTCGAACATATGCACGAGCTCAAGTCCCGTACCTACCCAGAAAGCAATGAGCGTCAAAAGCGCGAACATTACACCCTGAACGGCCACGCGAATGCCAAGACCGTTTGCGAAAATACCCTCGTTCTTGGGCTTGGGCTTGCGGTCCATCACGTCCTTCTCAACGGCCTCCATACCAAGCGCGATGGCAGGCAGAGAGTCGGTTACGAGGTTGATCCAAAGAAGCTGCATCGAAAGCAGAGGCGAGGTGTGCCACATCAGCATCGCAAAGAAGACGGTAAATACCTCACCGATGTTGGTGCTGAGGAGGAAGCCTACAACCTTCTTAATGTTTGCATAAATACCGCGACCTTCCTCAACGGCGTCAACGATGGTAGCAAAGTTGTCGTCGGTCAAGGTCATATCCGACGCGCCCTTGGCAACGTCGGTACCCGTGATACCCATAGCGCAACCGATGTCGGCTGCCTTGAGTGCGGGGGCGTCGTTTACACCGTCACCCGTCATCGAAACGACCTGACCCTTGCGCTGCCAAGCCTTGACAATACGGATCTTGTTTTCGGGCGAAACGCGAGCGTAGACCGAGATGCTCTCAACGGCCGCGTCAAGCGCCTCGTCGCTCATCGCGTCAAGCTCGGCACCGGTAATGGCGCGGTCGCCCTCTACGAGAATACCAAGCTCCTTGGCAATAGCCGAGGCGGTAACTACGTGGTCACCCGTGATCATAACCGGCTTGATACCGGCACGGCGGCAGACCGCAACGGCGGCCTTGGCCTCGGGACGCGGCGGGTCGATCATACCCACAAGTCCCATAAAGGTAAGTCCGTTTTCCAGCTCCTCGGAGGTGAGGTTCTCGGGGATCTCGTCGATCTCACGGTAAGCCACGGCAAGCACGCGAAGTGCGTCGCCGCTCATCTCCTCGGTGATGCGCTTGGCGGTCTCAAGATCGCCCTTCACACAACGCGTTGCCATCATATCAAAGGCACCCTTGACAATGACGATCTTCTTGCCGTCGATCTCGTTGACGGTGGACATCAGCTTACGGTCGGAATCAAAGGGGATTCCGGCAAGACGCGGGAACTTGGCGTTCAGCGCATCCTTCTCGAAGCCGTTCTTGTGCGAAGCCACGACGATCGCGGTCTCGGTGGGGTCACCGATAAGTCGGAGGCCAAGCGGTCTTAGG
>JAZTWS010000190.1:0-5684 GCA_045636005.1 Eubacteriales bacterium
ATTGATTATACCTCTTTTTTGCCAATTTGTCAATAGGTTTTTGCATTATTTTTTCTTAAAAAGGAAAATATTTTGATAAAATTCAAAGAAAGGCAAAAAATATATTCCCAAAAGAGAACTCGAACAACAAAAAATGCAGTTTTCCAAAATAGGAACTTTATTTTAAACAAAACAAATAAAAAGAAAGGATTTTTCTTGAATCGGCTTTACGAAAGTCACTTCCCTTCACAAATTCAAAAACTGCCGGATGCGACTGTTATGGTCGCACTCGGCAGTGATATAAATATAAAGACAGGTTTGAAATCAAACCTGTCTTTTTTCTGTCAACTCATTTCGTGAAGCAGCTTTTCGACTGCCGCGAGCTTGACGCAAACGGCAAGCACCTGCATGGCCACGCGGAGATCCTCGTCAGAGGGATAGGTGGGCGCAATGCGGATATTGCGGTCGCGCAGATCGTTTCCGTACGGATAGGTCGCACCGACCTTGGTAAGCTGAACGCCTGCCTCAAGAGCCAACGCATATGCCCTTCTCGCACAACCGTCCATCGTGTAAAGGCTGACGAAATAGCCGCCCTTGGGTCGCGTCCAAGTGGCCGCGCCGCTCTCCCCAATGTCGTTCTCCAAAATATCAAGCACGATCTCAAACTTCGGGCGAATGAGCTCGGCCAACACCATCATGTGCTTATGGATATTCTCCGCGCTCCCAAAATACTTGACATGGCGGATCTGATTGATCTTATCGTAGCCGATAGTCTGCGCGCTCATGATGGGCTTGATCTGCGCCAAATTCTCCTCGGACGCCGCAAAAATGGCAACGCCGGAGCCGGGGAACGAGATCTTAGAGGTGGAAGCAAAGTAGAACACGCGGTTCTCGGTGCCGTACTTCTTGCACTCCTTAAAAATATCCAAAAGCGTGTCGCGATCGTCCTCGTAAAGATGGTGGATCACATAAGCGTTATCCCAGAAAATACGGAAGTCGGGGGCAGCAGTCTTCATCGAAGCCAAGCGCGTTACCGTCTCGTCCGAGTAGGTCACGCCGTCGGGATTGGAATACTTCGGGCAGCACCAAATACCGCGAATGCTCGCGTCGGCCGCTGCAAGTGCCTCCACCGCGTCCATATCGGGCCCCGTGGGGGTCATATCCACCGTGATCATCTCAATGCCAAGTGACTCACAGATGGCAAAATGGCGGTCGTAACCGGGCGAGGGACAAAGGAATTTGACCTTTTCCTCACGGCACCACGGACGTGCGCTTCCCACCACGCCGTAAAGCATGGCGCGCGCCACCGCGTCGTACATCAAATTCAGCGACGAGTTTCCTGCTACGAAAATATTCTTCTCGGGAATATCCAAAAGCTCCGAGAAGAGCTTCTTTGCCTCGGGTACGCCGTCAAGGATTCCGTAGTTACGGTAATCCACACCGTTCGCCGAACGGCACTCCTCGTTTTTTGAAATGCAGTCCAGCATTCCCGTCATCAAGTCAAGCTGCTTGTTGCCGGGCTTGCCGCGCGAAAGGTCAAGAGAAAGTCCCTTCGAGCGATATTCCTCGTATTCCTTATTCAGTTTTTCCTGCTGTGCGAGCAGCTCCTGCTTGCTCATCGAAGTATAATGCATGGGAAACTCCTTTGATTTCGTCCAATAAAATAACAACAGGAAGTATTATATCATATTCCTCTTAAAAAAGCAAGAGGTAAATTGAATTTTTGCAAAAAACAACGAATTATTCGGGCTTTTCCCAGAATTTTCGGACAATTTCTGCAAGAGATGCAGGATTTCCTGCATATTTTAGGTGTTCCCAGTGCTTCGGGAAGAGCTTTTGATAGATCGGGGTGCCATATCGGTCGTCGATCAGCACCACGATGCCTCGATCCTCCTCGCGCCGTATCACGCGCCCCGCCGCCTGAAGCACGTTGTTCATGCCTGCGTAGGTGTAGGCGTACTCGAAGCCGTTCTCGTAGCGGTTTTGGAAGTAGTCGCGCATGATATTGCGCTCGCTGGAGAAGCCGGGCAGACCGACCCCCACAATAATACTGCCAATGAGGCGACTTCCCGGCAGATCAACGCCCTCGGAAAAGCTGCCGCCCAGCACGCAAAAGCCGATGCGCATTTTGCCCGTGTCCTCGGGGAAGGAGGCCAAAAACTCCTCCTTTTCCGAGAGGGTCATGCCCCGCTTTTGCACCACGGTGCAGACGTCGGGATATTTTTTGCAAAAGGCCTCGTGTACCTTTTGGAGATAACTGTAGGACGGGAAATAAGCCATATAATTTCCCTTCTTCGCCGAAACCGCCGCGGCAATATAGGTGGCCGCCTTTTTGTAGGTCTTGTCGCGATCCTCAAGGCGCGTGCTGATGCTATCCACCGCCGCCACGCAAAGATTCTCGGCCGCGTAGGGTGAGGCAAGCTCAAGGTAGGTGGCGCGCTTGCCGCCACCAAGCAGATCGGAAAAATAGGTGAGCGGTGTAAGCGTGGCCGAAAAAAGAACCGACGCGCGCGCCATATCCAATCGCTCCCCCACCACCTCGGTGGGATCCAGGCAGATTAGCGAGATCTTGGTCTCCTCGGTCGTCTCCTCAATATAGGTAATGAATTTTTCGTCGTAACGTGCAAGAATTGCCGTATAGCGTTGCATTTCACGCAAAAGCTCGTTGATAACGTCATACAACTCGTCCTCGCGGTTGGCGCGAAGCCATGCCGTTGCTTTTTCGGAAAAAGCAAGCACCGCACGGTCAAGTGCCGCAGCGCGCTCTTGCCCGATATAATACCCCGTCATCGTTCCGTCGGCCTGCGCCTGACGGTTCTCGCGGCACATCTCGCGCGCATCCCCCATGGCAGAAAGTACTTTCGCCATCGACGGCGAAAGCGGATGGTCTTCCATGGGGATCGCATCAAAAATCGCCTGCAAGCGCGACGCCGAAAGCGTTGCCGTAAACATACCGCGCGCGCGATCGACCAGATTGTGTGCCTCGTCGATCAAAAAGACGTATTCGCCAAAACGGCGCTCCTCACCGAAATAACGCTGCAAATATACCATGGGATCCAAAAGATAGTTATAGTCGCAAACGATAATATCGCAAAGCTCCGATAGGTCGAGCGCCAGCTCGTGCGGACATACGTTGTGCTTTGCCGCCGCCTCGCGAATTGCCGCCGGATAAAAGCCGTTTTGCCTGTCAAGAAGCTCACCGATCGCTTCGCGCATTCGCTCCATAGGGTTGCGAAGCTTCTCACAGTCGCGGGAATTGCAATATTTTCCGCACCCGCCGTGACGCTTGCACATCGACTCCTTGGATGCGAGAACGATCGTCCGAAGGTGCGCTCCCGCCTCAAAAAGCTTGCCTGCGGCGTGGTAGGCCTCAAGCGAAGTGCTGGTTTTTGCCGTCAGATAAAAGATCTTATCGCAAAGTCCCGCGCCAAAAGCACGAACGGCCGGATAAAGCGCCGACATGGTTTTGCCAATTCCCGTGGGGGCGCAGGCAAAAAGCCGCTTCTCACGGCGGATCGCCGTCATTGCTCCGCGGATCATTTCCTCCTGCCCTTCTCGAATTTCAGGGAATGGGAAGGCAACGCCGTCGGCGCTCGGCCGACTGCTTGTTTCGCGCTCGATAAGCTTTTTCGTGTAAAAGGCCAAAAGAGATAAAAGCGTGGTTACAAAGCCGTGCAGGCTCTCGCGCGTGATCTTTTTCACCGACGTTTTGACGCCGCCCTCACGTCCCACAAGCACTGTACGCACTTCCACGGCCTTGGCCTGCTCGCGCTCGGCCAAAAGGAAGGCCAAAAGCTGACCGTAGCTCTTCCATTCGCCCCGCGGCGCGCGAAGCTCGCGTGCGTCGGCCATCCGTACCACGTCCACCGTCCACGTACCGTTCGCATAAAAGACGCCGTCGGCGACCCCCGTCAGCTCATAGCGCACCGCATCGACCTCCACACAACCCGAAAGGGCCACGTCCCGACGGTAATCGCGCGGAAAAATCGTTTGTTCTGCATACAAGGCCTCATGTGGCTTCTCACCAAGCGGCGAGGCACCGCTCGCCATCGCGCAAAGCTCGGATAAGGAGAGTTCTATGGTATTGTCCGACATTCTGTATTTCATACTTCTCTCCTTTCCTGTATTTATATCAAGTATATCATGAATTTTCCATTTCGTCAATGAAAAAGGTTCTTTTTTGTTCGCTTTCCATATTTTGAGGGTTACATTTTTACGGGAAAACGACTATAATGTTAATACTACAAAAAGGAGGACTATTCATGGAACTTATCCGTATCAGCGCAAGCAAGCTCAAGATCATGCTAACGGGCGAAGACATGGAAAAATACGCCCTTGACGCGCGAACGGCCGATTATGACGATACAGCAACCAGGCGCGCCTTTTGGAGCATCCTTGACGACGCCAAAAATCAGACCGGCTTCAACGCCGCAGGCGACCGCGTATTCATTCAGCTCTATCCCTCCAAGCATGGAGGATGCGAAATGTTCGTCACCAAAATGAACCTGCTCTGCGCCGAGGAGGGCGAAAAAAAGACCTCCCTGTTCAACGGAAGGATCTCGAAGACCGTGCTTGAGCGCATCGACGACGGCGGGCGCGAGCGGGTGGACGCCTACGCCTTTGACGAGCTTTCCGCGCTCCTTGCGGTATGCCATCGCCTCATGAAGATTGGCTGGCACGGAAAAAGCGAGGCCTATCGCGAGACGGGCGGCAAATGCTATCTGATATTAAGCGAAAGACACCCAAACACCTATGCCACACTCGATCACCTATCCTTTATCACCGAGTACGGCACCCTTGCGTGCGCCGACACCGTTCGCCTTTACATACGGGAACACGGCGCGTGTATCTGCGAAAAAGACGCCGTAGAGACGCTTGGTGTTCTTTAACTCTTGCAAAAGCCGAAAAAATGTGCTATAATAAGACATCACTTTCGGCTTTTGGAGGAATTATGGAACAGAACGGAACGCTTGACGAGTTGTATTTACGTTGCAAGAACTGTGAGAAATGCGCCCTTGGGGCTACCAAAACCAACTGCGTGTTCGGCACAGGAAACCCGAACGCCGACCTTATGTTCGTGGGCGAAGCCCCCGGCGAGCAGGAGGATCTCAGCGGCACCCCCTTCGTGGGCCGCGCGGGTCAGCTTTTCGACCGCTTCCTTTACGCCGTGGACATTGACCGCAAGGACGTATACATCGCCAACATTCTCAAATGCCGTCCTCCCAAAAACCGCGATCCGCTTCCCGAGGAGGAGGACGCCTGCCTTGAATATCTTCGCGAGCAGGTGAAGATCATAAAGCCAAAGCTGATCGTCTGCCTTGGCCGCATTTCCGCCATGCGCCTCATTTCGCCCGACTTCCGCATTACGCGCGACCACGGCAAGTGGTTTGATAAGGGAGCCTTCTCGATGTGCGCGGTCTACCACCCCTCCTACCTTCTCCGCTCTCCAAGCAAAAAAGAGGAAATGCTCGTCGACATGAAAGCGATCAAAGCAAAATATGACGAGATCAAAACCAAATAAACACGCAAAGCCGAGTCATAAAAATGACTCGGCTTTTTTATACAAATTGAAGTTTATCGGTATGGCTACGCTGAAACCAAGCGAGGAAAGTTTTGGTCAAGTTTTTTCAAAAACTTGCGGGGGTTGGGGCAGAGCCCCAAGAAAACGGCGTTTCTTTGCAAAGCTTTCTTTGCGCCTCGGGTGT
>JAZTWS010000191.1:0-2971 GCA_045636005.1 Eubacteriales bacterium
AAAGTTTTTGAGGGTTCCAAGGGAACTTTTTTCAAAAAGTTCCCTTGGTGTTCCCCCCCTACAAACTCCAATTTATCTCCAATTATTCAAGGAGGCTTTTATGAACATCAAGCGAAACATTTTGCTCAATCCCGGTCCGTCCACGACGACCGACACGGTGAAGATGGCGCAGATTGTACCCGATATTTGTCCGCGCGAGAAGGAATTTGCGGGCATGATGAAGGAGATGCGAAAGGATCTTGTGCGCATTGTCCACGGCGACAAGGCGAAGGATCCTTACACGGCCGTGCTTTTCTGCGGCTCGGGCACCATCAATATTGACGTTTGCCTCAATTCGCTTCTGCCTGCGGGCAAGAAGGCGTTGATCGTGAATAACGGCGCGTACAGTACGCGCGCCAGAGAGGTCTGCGAGTATTACGGCCTTGCGCATATCGACCTCTCGCTTCCGATCGACCGCCCCGTAGACGTGGCGGCGGTGGAGAAGGCGCTTGCGGAAAATCCCGACGTGGCGCTGGTCTACACCACGCATCACGAGACGGGAACGGGCGTGCTCAACCCCATTCGCGAGATCGGCGCAGCGGCGCACCGCCACGGCGCGATCTTCGTGATCGACTCGACCTCCAGCTACGCCATGATCCCCATTGACGTCGAACGCGACAACGTCGACTTTTGCATGGCGTCGGCGCAGAAGGGACTGATGGCTACGACCGGTCTTTCCTTCGTCGTGGGACGCGAGGACGTTATCAAGCGCTCGGCCGACTACCCGAAGCGCTCCTACTACTGCAACCTGTTTTTGCAGTACGATTTCTTTGAGAAGACGGGCGAGATGCACTTCACGCCCCCCGTGCAAACGGTCTACGCCGCGCGGCAGGCTCTCGTGGAGTATTTTGCCGAGGGCGAGGAAGCCAAGTGGGCGCGGCATACGCGCGTTTTTGAAGCCATCCACAGAGGGCTTGCGGCGCTTGGACTTAAGAGCGTGATCAAACGCGAATATCAAGCAGGACTTGTGGTGTCGGTGCTTTATCCCAACGACGAAAATTGGAGCTTCGAGAAGGTACACGACTACTGCTATGAACGCGGCTTTACCATCTATCCCGGCAAAATTTCGACCACCAACACCTTCCGCCTCTGCGCGCTCGGCGCGATCGACGAGGGCGACATCGAGGACTTTTTCGTAGTTTTGAAGGAAGCTCTGTTGGAAAACGGCATTTCCGTGCCTGCGAAATATAAGGAGAAAGTATGAAAACGGTTTACACTTGCTTTTGTACCGACGTGATCCACGAGGGGCATTTGAATATTCTGCGTGAGGCGAAAAAATACGGCCGCGTGGTCGTGGGCGCGCTTTCAGACGAGGCGCTCATTCGCTACAACCGCTTTCCCACGCTACCGCTATCCGAGCGCGTGCGGCTTTATGAGGCACTTGAGGGCGTGGACGAGGTCGTGGTGCAGAACGATATGCTTTACGACGAGGTGATCGCCACTCTCAAGCCCGATTTCGTGCTTCACGGCGATAATTGGCGCGAGGGCGCCGAGGCGGCACTCCGCGAGAACGTGCTTGCGGCGCTGAAAACATACGGCGGCGAGCTTTTGGAGGTGCCGTATACGCGCAGTGAGGAGACGCGCAAGATCGACCGCGCGCTTACCGAGCGCCTTTCCATGCCCGAATACCGCAGAAAGCGTCTTCGTCAGCTTGTGAAAATGTGCCCCATTGTCAAGGCACTCGAGGTGCATAGCGGTCTTACCGGCCTTATTGCCGAAAAAACCGTGGTCGAGCGCGAGGGCAAGCTCGATCAGTTTGACGCGATGTGGGTGTCCTCGCTCTGCGATTCGACTGCCAAGGGCAAGCCCGATATTGAGCTTGTGGATATGTCCTCGCGCCTCCGCACCATCGACGACGTGATGGAGGTCACCACCAAACCCATCATTCTCGACGGCGATACGGGCGGTCTTGCCGAGCATTTCGTCTACAACGTGCGCACTCTGGAACGAATGGGTGTTTCGGCGGTCATTATTGAGGACAAGACGGGGCTTAAAAAGAATTCGCTCTTTGGCACCGAGGTCGAGCAGACGCAGGATAGCATCGAGAATTTCTGCCAGAAGATCGCGGCGGGCAAGCGCGCGCAGCTCACCGAGGATTTCATGATCATCGCGCGCGTGGAGAGCCTCATTCTTGAGCGTGGCATGGCCGACGCGCTCGCGCGCGCCTTCGCGTATGCCAAGGCGGGAGCCGATGGTATCATGATCCACAGTCGCAAGAAAAGTCCGGATGAAATTTTGGAGTTTTGCGATAAATTCCGCGCCGAAAACAAGGAAACGCCCATCGTGGTGGTGCCGACAAGCTTTAACAGCGTGACCGAGGAAGAATTGGCCGCACACGGCGTCAATATCGTCATCTACGCCAACCAGCTCACCCGAAGCGCATTCCCCGCGATGCAAAGCACCGCCATCGAGATCCTCAAACACCACCGCGCCAAGGAGGCCGATGAGCATCTGATGCCGTTTAAGGAAATTATTCGTCTGATTGATGAGTTGTAAATTGAAGTTTATCGGTATGGCTACGCTGAAACCAAGCGAGGAAAGTTTTGGTCAAGTTTTTTCAAAAACTTGCGGGGGTTGGGGCAGAGCCCCAAGAAAACGGCGTTTCTTTGCAAAGCGATTTATTCGTAACAAATTGGGGTTTGCGAAGCAAATTTGCGCCTTTGGTGCAAAAGCAATTTGTTATCCGAGGTCGCGTAGCGAACTCGACTTTGGTGCCTCGGGTGTCAAAGAAAGCGTCTGGATTGTTTTTGCTGTACAATACCTCTGTCCCCTGCAAGCGCAAGAGTTTCTAACGCTTTTTTCTTTGCCACTAGAGGCACAAAGAAAAAAGCTTTGCAAAAAAGAAATGCCGCAAAAGGCTTTCGCCTCTGCGGAGGCGACGAGGGCTCCGCGCCCTCGACCGCGCCAACTTTTGAAAAAGTTGGATCAAAAC
>JAZTWS010000192.1:0-2512 GCA_045636005.1 Eubacteriales bacterium
GTATGGAATGCTATGCGTTATTTCCCGTCGCTTTGGTCGGTGGCCAATGCCTCGTTTCCACTTCGCCGGTATTTTGGATAAGGCAAAATATACGTTGTCTTCCATTTGTTTTTGAGGTGGTCATATTGACAAAAAAACGAAAATATGATATATTCATAGTACAAAGCCTCGAAAATAAATGGAGAATATATGAGCGACTTATTGTATGAACCGTTAAAATATTACGAAAATGAAGGACGGGAGAAGCATAAGGAAAACGTAAGAGCGTTTTTTGAGGCACTTAAGACCCGTTCGGGCGTGGATGCGGCACAAAATAAGAGAACTGTTACGCAGTACGACGAGCAGCTTGCCAAGGTACAGAAGCTCGAAAAGAAGCTTGGCCGAAAAAAAGGCTTGCGCGTTTTTCTTATCGTTTGTGCCGTCATCGGCGTTTTGCTTGCCATCTACGGCGCATTGGAGAACCCCTTGTTTCTTGCGATCGGTATTCCGCTGACAGTCCTTTCGCTTCTTTGGATCTTCCTTGGTCTCAACAAGCAGATCAAGAATTTTGCCTCTATCTTGGAGGAGGAACGGAACGAGGCCAAGCGTCTTTTGGATGCCGCGTGGCAGGAAATGGCGCCCTTAAACGCGCTTTTCAAGGAGCGTGACGCCATCGACCTTTTGGAAAAAACGCTACCCGAGATCGACTTTGACGACTTCTATAGTGCAGAGCGTGAGCGCGAGCTTCGTGAGCTTTGCGGTTATGTCCCCGAGGCCGATTCCAACCGTTCGGTTTTGGATACACTTTCGGGCGAGTATAAGGAAAATCCTTTCCTTTTTGAACGTCATTTGATTCACCGTATGGGTGAGGAGGTCTATCACGGCTATTTAACGATTTCTTGGACCGAAAGCTACCGCGATAGCAACGGAAACCGTCGCACGAGGCGAAGAACGCAAACGCTTCACGCCTCGGTGGTAAAGCCCAAGCCCTTCTATCATGAGGACACGGTGCTGAAATATTTTCCGCAAGGCGCGCCCGATCTTTCCTTTACCCGTGAGGGCCTTTACCATGACGATAAAAGCGAGAAGCAGATCGAACGCATGGTGAAAAAGGGAGAGAAGAAGCTGCAAAAGAAGGCGCAGGAGGCGATGGAAGCGGGCAAGAGCTTCACCGAGATGAACAACACCGAGTTTGAGGTGCTTTTCGATGCCCTGAACCGCGACAACGAGGTGCAGTTCCGTATGATGTTTACGCCGCTTGCGCAGACCAACATGGTGGATCTTATGCGCTCGGAGGTCGGATACGGTGACGATTTTGACTTCTATAAGCATAAGCGTATGAGTGTGATCCATTCCGACCACGCGCAAACGTGGAAGATGCAGGCTTCGGTGGAGAATTATATCTCCTACGATTTTGAGGTCATCCAAAAGAACTTCCAAAGCTTTAATGAGGAGTATTTCAAGTCGGTATTCTTTGATTTCGCGCCGCTTTTGGCGGTTCCCATGTATCAAGATAAGCCGGTGAAGTCTTTGGAGCCTTTAAAGGAATATAAGGTCAATTACACGGCAAACGAATACGAGTCGCTTGTCAACCGTATGGACCCTGCCGTTCTTTGTGCCAAGGGAAGCAAAACGCGCGCGATCCTCAAGGCAAATGGCGTCTCGCATACCGACGACGCCGACCGCGTGGAAATCAAGGCCTACTCTTACCGCACCGAGCCGAGGACCGATTTTATTCCCGTGTTTGGCGGGGACGGAAGAACGCACTTGGTTCCGGTTCCGTGGATCGAGTACATACCCGTAAGCCGTGTTTCGTACGTTGACGTAAGAAAACGGAAGGACTCCGATGGCGGCGACCTTACGAGAAGCCACGGACTTTTGGCAAAATTCTTCGGTTATCAAAATTAAGAAAATAAAAAGGAGAAACTGTTATGGCAAACCAACTTGACGAACTCAATCCCGAGATCCGCGAGGAAGGTCTCGATACCAACGTAATTGCAAAGAAGATTCCCGTAAAGGTGGGCGTGGGCTCTACCATTTTTGAGATCCTTCTTTGGCTCCTTGGCATTATCCCCGGCGTTATCTTTCTTTTCATGAAGGTCAAGGCAAAGAATTATTTCCAGCAGCTTGAGCAGAAGATCCAGCGCAACGCCTCGCAGATCGACAACTATCTCGAGCAGAGAGTGGTGGTTCTTCAGAACTGCGCAAGACTCCTTGACAAGGCCATCGACCTTGACAAGAGCACCTTTGAGAACATAGCCAAGTACCGTTCGGGAAGTGCCACAAGTGCTGACGAGAACCGCAACGAGATCTCAAGCAACCTCGATAAGCTGGCAACCAGCGTCAACGTGGCGTTTGAGAACTATCCCGACCTTGAGGCGCATGACCAGATCGCCGATGCTATGCAGCAGAATATGTATCTCCAAAGAGAGATCACAGCCGCGCGTGAGCTTTACAACGACACCGTTGGCACGTGGAACCGTGACATTTTTGCATGGCCGACCAAAATGATCGTTGCCGCAAGAGCAGGGTA
>JAZTWS010000193.1:0-4192 GCA_045636005.1 Eubacteriales bacterium
TGAGATCATCGGTCTCACCGAGGAGAGAAAGTCCACCACCGTTACCGGTGTCGAGATGTTCCACAAGCTCCTTCCTCAGGCAGAGGCTGGTGACAACATCGGTGCACTTCTTCGTGGTGTAGCTAAGGACGAGATCGAGCGTGGTCAGGTTCTTTGCAAGCCCGGTTCTGTAAATCCCCACACCAAGTTCGTTGGTCAGGTTTACGTTCTTACCGAGAAGGAAGGCGGCCGTAAGAAGCCCTTCTTCGCTGGTTACAGACCTCAGTTCTACTTCAGAACGACCGACGTTACCGGTACCATCGAGCTTCCCGAGGGAGTTGAGATGTGCCGTCCCGGTGATAACGTTGACATGACTGTTGAGCTTATCACTCCCATCGCTTGCGAGCAGGGACTTCGTTTCGCTATCCGTGAGGGTGGTAGAACGGTTGGTTCGGGCGTCGTAGCAACCATTATTGAGTAATTTAAATTCAATAAATCACATACGCCGAGTCTTAGGACTCGGCGTATGCTGAAAATATCTTTGGGGATTGGTGAAATTCCATACCGGCAGTATAGTCTGCGAACTCCTTGGGAGCCGATCGGGTGTAATTCCCGAACCGACGGTAAAGTCCGGATGAGAGAAGATATGGAATAGGCGTAATGCCTCTATAAGTGTATCTTCTCCCTTATTCTATAAAGGGGGATTTTTTCTTTCGAGAAAAACACAAAAAATGAAACAACAAAATCTCAGAAAATATTTGGCGCTTGCCATGTTTACGGCAATCGCATACATATCCTTGCTTTTTATGAAAATCGGCGGAATCGGCGGTTTTCTTACCTTTGACGTGAAGGATGCGGTGATTACCATTGCCGCGATGCAGTTTGGGCCTCTTAGCGGTATCGTTATCTCGCTTCTCGTTTCGTTCATTGAAATGATCACGATCAGTGGAACGGGACCTTGGGGCTTTCTCATGAATTTCGTTGGCAGTGCTGCATTTGCCGCGATAGCCAGTGCTATTTATCTGTATATGCCGCGCTTGAAAAAGACACTTGCGGGTGCCGTTTTGGGCTTGGTTTTTTCCGTTTTGACAATGACGGGCCTTATGCTCGTGATGAATATTTTTGTGACACCGCTCTATACACACGCGCCGCTTTCGGCAATTTACGATATGATGCTGCCGTTGCTTTTGCCGTTCAATCTGATCAAGGCTTTGGCAAACGCCGCCATTGTATTCGTGCTTTATAAGCCGATCTGCGTAGTACTTCGCAGAGTTCACATCATCGAAAGCGGAAGCACCGCCTACCGTATGAATGCAAAGACGGTGATTTTCTTGGTGCTTGGTCTTTTGGTTTTGGTTGCTTGCGTTTTGTTCCTTATTTTAGGACTTGGCGGACACTTCGAGTGGTTTAAAGCGTAATTTTTTGCAAAAAGCCCTTGAAAAAGAGCAAAAAATATGATAAAATAAAAAAAGAAAATGAAATGTATATAAAGATCTTATCAAGAGTGGCGGAGGGACCGACCCTGTGAAGCCCGACAACCTGCGGCGACGTAAGGTGCCAAATTCGGACAGATGAGGTGAAAAAACTCACTTCGTCATGAAGTGAGTTTTTGTTTTAAAAAATAAAGGAGAAACATATGGAAAGAATTCTTTTTACGAGTGAATCGGTAACCGAGGGACATCCCGATAAAATTTGCGACAAAATTTCGGATGCGCTCCTCGATGAGTTTTTGAGACAGGATCCCATGTCGCGCGTGGCCTGCGAGACGACCTGTACCACGGGTCTTGTGATGGTTATGGGCGAGATCACGACCAATGCTTACGTTGACATTCAGGGCGTGGTGCGTGAGACGGTGCGCAAGATTGGCTACGATCGCGCAAAATATGGCTTTGACTGCGATAGCTGTGCGGTATTGAACTCGATCCACGAGCAGTCGCCCGACATCGCGCTTGGTGTGGATCAGTCGTTGGAGTCCAAGAACGGCGAAACGGCAGACCGCTTTGATATTGGCGCGGGAGACCAAGGCCTTATGTTCGGCTATGCTTGCAACGAGACGCCCGAGCTTATGCCGTTGCCCATTTCGCTCGCACACGCGCTTGCCAAGAAGCTGACGGCGGTGCGCAAGGACGGCATTCTGCCGTATCTTCGACCCGACGGAAAGACGCAGGTGACGGTGGAGTACGGGGACGGCAAGCCGCTTCGCGTGGATACCGTGGTCATTTCTTCGCAGCACAGTGCCGACGTAGAGTTGTCCAAGATTCGTGAGGATATCATTCGCGAGGTGATTGAGACGACTGTTCCCCAGGAGCTTTTGGATAATGAGACCAAGATCTACGTCAATCCCACGGGACGCTTCGTGGTGGGCGGCCCTGCGGGTGATACGGGTCTTACGGGTCGAAAGATCATTGTAGATACATACGGCGGCTATTCGCGTCACGGCGGCGGCGCCTTCTCGGGCAAGGATCCGACCAAGGTAGACCGTTCGGCGTCCTACGCGGCCCGTTATGTAGCGAAAAACATCGTGGCGGCAGGCCTTGCCGACAAGTGCGAGGTGCAGGTGGCCTATGCGATCGGCGTAGCAAAGCCGGTTTCGGTTCTGATCGATACCTTCGGTACGGCCAAGGTGGACGAGGCGCGCATTTCGGCGGCGGTCTCCAAGCACGTTGACCTTCGTCCTGCGGCAATCATCGAAAAATTTGAGCTTCGCCGCCCCATCTATTCCGAGCTTGCCGCTTACGGTCATATGGGACGCGAAGATTTGAATGTCGCTTGGGAGAAGACCGACCTTGCTGACACGCTTCGTGCAGAACTTCTTGTTTGACGTTTTTTGATTCATGGCATATCCTTGCAGTAGGGAGGATATGCCATGATTGAACTTGTACTTAAAATTTTGCTTGCCGTATTTACCGTATTCGGCTTTTACGCATTTGCGCACGCGCTTTGTGCATGGCTTTTTCGGAATGACCATATAAGGCTGACGGTATTGGTGGATTCTGCCGAGGTCGCCGAGCAGATTGACCTCTATATTGATGAGGCGAAAAGTGCGCGTTTTTCGTTTGGGAAAACGGAAATATTTGCAGTTGTTATGGAAAAATATGCTACAAAAGAGCTTTTGGAATTTTTGAAAAGAAAAAGAATCTCTTTTCTGTTGGCGACAGAAAACGGAGAGGACGAATCATTCGAAAGGAGGGCAAAATGGAAGACATAGTTGAAAAAATAGGACGCGAGGGACTGGAGCGTTTTTCGGGTAGCGTGGAAGGCGTTATTTACGCCAACGAGGAAAACGGCTATGCCGTTTTTGATTTTGCTCTCGATAACGGTGAGATCGTAACGGCTACGGGCACACTTCCGTATCTTGCGGAGGGCGACTCGATGGTGGTGTACGGCAAATGGGTACATAACGCCAAATACGGCACGCAGCTTCAGGTGGTCGAGTACGAAAGTGTGATGCCCGAAACCGAAACGGCCATACTTCGTTATCTCGCATCGGGCGCGGTGAAGGGGATAGGCCCCAAGATCGCGGCGCGTATCGTGGCGGAGTTTGGTGAGGACACCTTTGACATTATGGAAAATCACCCGGAATGGCTTTCGCAGATACAGGGGATCTCGCGTAAGCGTGCGATCGAGATTGGCGAGGATTTTCGCGCCAAGGCAGGCATGCGTGCCGCTATGATGCTCTTCCGCGAGCCCTTCGGTGCCGAGGCGACCATTCGTATGTATCGAAGATGGGGAACAGCTGCCGTGGAGGTGGCCAAGCGGAATCCGTACGTGCTTTGCGACGAGATTGAGGGAATCGGCTTTGAAAAGGCCGATGCTTTTGCCGCCTCGCTCGGTTTTGCAAAGGATTCGCCCGAACGCCTTCGCGGGGGCATACGCTATGTTTTGACGCAAAATGCCTTTCAAAACGGACATACCTGTCTGCCGCGCGAGAAGTTGGTTGCCGCATCTGCCCAGACACTTGGCGTAGAGGCGTCGCTTGTGGAGGAGACGATCTCCGAACTGCTTGGTCAGGGGCGTTTGACCTCCGTAAAAAACCAAGACGAACCCTATATTTTTGAAAAATACACTTATGAGTGTGAGAAATATATTGCCGACAAGTTGGCACTTTTGGACAAAACTTGTATCTGTGCAGACATCCGCGAGATCGGTCGATTTATCGAGCGTGAGGAGATCGCGCACGGATTGACCTACGCGGGCCTTCAGCGACAGGCCA
>JAZTWS010000194.1:0-2607 GCA_045636005.1 Eubacteriales bacterium
GCCTCTTCCTGCCCTCTTTTGTTACGAAAAAGCCCCCCCCGCGTCCGTTGGGGGGCCGAGAGGGTTTTTTATTTTTATATTAAGACAGTACCTTTTTTTCCATACGCCGCATGGTCGGGAAGTAGAAGAAAAGCGTGGTAATAATGCAAAGCACCCAGCCGACCGGCCAAACCGTGTACAAGAACACGGGCGTCGGATAGAGCGGATAGATAAACCAGACCCAAAGAAAACGCAAAGCAAACATAAACGCCATAGTCGAGACGGTCGGCACGATCGGACGGCCAAGACCGCGCAGAACCGCATTCATTGCGAACATGATGCCGCACAGGAAGTAAAGTCCCGAAACGAGAATGATCTGATTGGTGGCAAAATCGATCACCTCGGGCGACTTGGACATCAGTGAAGCCAAAGGCCCGGCGAAAATCGCACAGAGCCATCCGCTTCCGCCGCCGAGAAGAATGGTGATCAGCATGGCCCTCCGCACCACCGTCCGCACGCGTGCAAGGTTTCCCGCGCCCACGTTTTGCGCCACATAGGGCATAACGGCGTAGCTGGCACCCACACAGATCTGATAAATAATGTTGTTAAACTGCGAGGCGATCGAATAGCCCGTCGTTCCCACGGGGCCGTAGCCGTTGACTACCGCCTGAATGGCCAAATTGGCAAAGGAATAAAGCGCGGTCTCCATACCGACGGGAATACCGGTAAAAAGGATCTGCCCCAGCTCGTGCCGAAAGATCCGCACGTTTTTCCAAGAAAAGCGAAGCTCGCCCTCCATACGATACACCGCGCGGAAGGTAAGAACAGCGGAGATCAAGTTGGCCACGATCGTGGCGTAGCCCACACCCTCCACCGTCAACCCAAGGCCCGCAACGAAAACGAAGTTGAGAATGACCTTGGCGCCCGCACCTGCGAGCAGATAGATCATCGGAAGGCGCGCCTCACCCCTCGCACGAAGAATGCACGCACCGAAATAGTAGATCATATAGGCGGGAAGACCGCAAAAATAGAGCTTGAAATAGCGAACAGCATCGGCAAGAAGACTCTCGTCACAATCAATCATTACCAAAAGCGGCTTGGCAAAGAGCACACCGATCGCCAAGAGCGCAAAGCCGCCGATAAGACCGACGATCAGCGACGTGCCGACCGCACGCTCGGCGCGATCGCGGTCACCGTGTCCGATAAAGCGCGAGATCACGACGTTGGCACCCGCCGCCAGACCGCCCACAAGACCCGTAAAAAGCGAAATGTGCGTACTGCACACGCCCACCGAGCCCACGGCAGCGTCGCTGGCAAACGAGCCGAGCACCGTCATGTCGATCGCGTTGAAAAGCTGCTGAAATACGTTCATCAAAATGATGGGGAGCGACATCGCGAAAAGCCCCTTCATGACCGAGCCCGATAGCATATTGACTTCTTTGGTCTTCACGTCGTTTTCTCCTTATTCGAAAAACTCTTGAAAATCGTCGGTAAAAACACACGCCAGCGTCGCATTGCCGTGCGTTTCGGGAAATACGTCGCGCGAGCCGTGGAAAAAGACGGCGTAGCGATGCGGATATTCTTCGGGAAGTGCCAAAGCAAACGCGGCGGTAAGACGGCCGCTCGCCCAGTCCCAATCGGGCTTCCGCAGAGGCTCATGCCTCGTCTCGCTCCAGTGCAAAAGATCCTCCGACTCAAAAAAGGTAATGCCGCTTGAGGGCGAGGCAAGAAGCAAATATTGGTCGCCAACCGGCAAAATGCAAGGATTTTCGCAACGCTCGCCGCCGGGCAAACGTCCGCCGAATTCCCAAGTCTCCATATCCTTCGAAACCGAATAGCAAACGCCGCCTCCGTCGTAAAAGACGAAATATTGTCCGTCCTTCTCCACGAGATACGGGTCGATCATGCGTCCCGTGTTCTCGATCGGCAAATGACTCTTGGGGTTAAGAAGCGCGGGCTCCCCAAAGTCCTCAAAATCCTTCGTAAAGATCGTATAAAGCCGCGCATCCTGCGTAGCCCAATGCCTCTCCTTAAAGGGCTGCGGCATGGGGTAGGAGCAAAAACAGATCAGGAAGCCGTCGCCGTGCGGAAACACGTTTCCGGGGCTGCTGAAATTCCACGAAAGATCACGCACGGTGAGCAAACGAATTTCCGACCAATCCTTTAAATTCGCACTTCGTGAATAGCCGAGACGGTTGTACATGTAGCCGCCGTCCTTCTCGGAAACCGTGAAGAAAAGATGAAAAAATCCCCCGTGATAATAACACGTAGGATCGCGGTAAGCCCAAATATCGTTGCCCTCGAAAATCTTCATGGTAAACCTCCAAGGTTTTTGAATTCAACTGTATTATAACACCAAATTGGAATTTGTCAAGGATTTTTTCATATTCTTTTTTTCTTTTCGAAAAGCCGTCCCCGTCCCCTTACTTTCTTTGGTATAAATTGAAGTTTGTCTGTGACTTCATGGCTACGCTTAAACCAAGCGAGGAAAGTTTCGGTCAAGCCTTTTCAAAGGCTTGCGGGGGTTGGGGCAGAGCCCCAAGAAAACGGCGTTTCTTTGCAAAGCTTTCTTTGCGCCTCGTGTGTCAAAGAAAGCGTCTAAATTGTTTTGCCAAGCAATGCCTCTGT
>JAZTWS010000195.1:0-1892 GCA_045636005.1 Eubacteriales bacterium
TGCCCGCCCCGTACATATACTTATAGCGGTCGAACAAAAGTCCGGGCGCGGGAATATACGGAACGGTCGCCACCTCGTGCGAGTTGCAGACCTGAAGCTTTGCGTACATTTTGACGCCGTTTTCTCGCGCCTCATCCGCCGTCGCCTCAAACATTTCCGAAGGTCCCGTATAGGAAAGCCAGTAGTCCGTAGCCAGCCTCTTTTTGCCGAGCTGCTCGTTCCAACCGCCCTCCTCAAAATTCTGAAGCTCGATCACATCCTTTGGCATATGACGAACGTAATCGCGAATATTCGGAATATCCCACGTCCGCATACCGTAAGTCCACGCGATACACTCGGCATGGATAGCACCCGCGCGGCGCATACCCTCGGCAAAGCAATCCATCGTATCGGCAAGCACCTCGCCCGCGCTCTTATCCTTACAGTGCGGACAGTGGATCACGGGAAGTGCCGATGCACAGCTTGTGTTATATTCTCCTTGACAAAGGTTGATAATACCGCCCAAACGCGGACAAGCACGAAAGAGCTTTTCCATGGCGTCGGCGCAAAATTCACGACCTTCGGGCGTAGACGTACAGAAGGTTCTGCGTCCGTTCCAAAGCGTGTTGCCCTGTACCTCGGGATGCCCGTTTGTATGCTTCCAGTGCGGCTCCGAGAAAAAGACGAACACGCGAATGCCGTAGCGACGGCATTTTTCAATAATGCGATTGAGTGTTTTTTGTCTCAGCTCACTCTTTTCGGCAAATTCGGGCTGGAGCGTCGTTCGTACCAGCGTCTCGATGTGCGTATAGATCCAAATACCGTTCACACCGTCGTGCGCCATACGCGAAAGATAGTTGTCGGGATAGTAATCACCGCCGTTTACCAGCTCGTCGTCTTCCTCATTGCCCGAACGGTTGCGCGGCGAAAAGAAGCAACGCGAGATCCTCGTCTTTGCCCATGCGCGACGCTCGGTCGTGCCGTGCTTCAAGAGCGGGCCGCTGCGTTTTATCATTTCGTCCTCGATAAAGTAGAGCGCGCGGCGAATGCCCTCGCAGTTGCCTGCGGAAACCGTCACACCGCCCTCGCTCACCGTGATGCTGTGTGCCTCGCCCTCGTACACCGACGAGAAAACGAGTGTGATCGGGCAAGCATCACCCCAAATGCCACAAACCTTGGCAAAGGTCTCAAAATCCTCGTACACCGTCTCCAAAAGCCCCTCGGGATCGGGAAAACGCTTGTCAAGGAAAAGCCCCATCAGCTTTATCTCGCCCGCCCCTGCGACCTTGTCTGCACAAAAATGCACGGGCGGTTGTGCATGGATCGGGCTTTTCAGATCCTCCACGAAGGAACGCGGCGGTTGTACGTCAACGAAAGGGGGAAATTCTCTCATAATAAACTACCTCCAAATAATTTCACGTTTATTATACCAAAACCCCAAAATCCTGTATTTAGACAATATTAAATCTTTTTTGTACAATATTGCTATTTTCCTATATTTATTGTACCAAATCAAAAAGCCGCGCGAAAGATATACGTTTCCCTTTTTGTTGTACTATCTTCCCACGCGGCAAAAAATATTGACAAATTATTGAGTTTTTGGGTGATATAAGAAAGTGAGCCTTTCAAATTGAAGTTTATCGGTGGGGAACGCTTGGGGAACTTTTTGAAAAAAGTTCCCCAAGACCCCTCAAAAACTTTTCTGAAAATTTTTACTAAAAAGTCTGCAAAAGCAATATTGTAAGAGTTTTCCAAGTCATTTTGGTTCTTCGCACCTTGTGCGAAGAACATTTATGCCGCGAGCCACGCGGCAGACAAAGAGAGCTCGCTCTCTTTTCTGCGCGTGCGCTGTACGCGGCTCAAAATGACGTGAAGTTTCCGCGCACCCATGCAAGAAAAGTTTTGATCAAACT
>JAZTWS010000196.1:0-5170 GCA_045636005.1 Eubacteriales bacterium
GTCGATGCACTTGTCACCGGTGAGGCCGAAATGCTCGTTGATCCAGTACGCGATGCCGGCAAGTCCCGAGGTCTTGGTGATCATGACGCCTGCCGAGCGGTTCAGCAGCTTCTTGGTGTCGAAAATGTTGTAGATCTCCTCGTCCTTGAGAAGCCCGTCGGCGTGGATGCCCGCGCGGGTGACGTTGAAGTTCTTGCCGACGAAGGGGGTCATGGGCGGGATCTCGTAGCCCATGTTCTCCTTGAAGAAGTTGGCGATGTCGGTGATGGCCGTGGGATCCATGCCGTCAAGCGTTCCCTTTAAGGAAGCGTACTCAAAGACCATGGCCTCAAGCGGAATGTTACCCGTGCGCTCGCCAATGCCGAGGAGCGAGCAGTTGACGGCGCAGGCGCCGTAGAGCCATGCGGTCGAGGCATTGGCGACCGCCTTATAGAAATCGTTGTGTCCGTGCCACTCCAGCATCTCGGAGGGAACGTCGGAGTAGTGCTGCAGACCGTAGATAATACCCGAAACGCTTCGCGGCAGAGCAACCTCGGTGTAAGGAACACCGTAGCCCATCGTGTCGCAGGCGCGGATCTTCAGGGGAATGCCCGCGTCCTCGGCCATCTTTTGCAGCTCGTTGACGAAGGGGACCACAAAGCCGTAGAAGTCGGCGCGCGTGATATCCTCCAAGTGACAGCGCGGCATAACGCCCGCCTCAAAGGCCTCGGCCACGGTGGCAAGGTAGGTGTTCATGGCCTCGCGGCGCGTCATTTTCAGCTTTTTGAAGATGTGATAGTCCGAGGCCGAGACCAAAATACCCGTCTCTTTAATGCCAAGATCGCGCACCAGCTTGAAGTCCTCCTTGGTGGCGCGGATCCATGTGGTGATCTCGGGGAAGCGGAGGCCGAGGTCACGGCAACGCTCGACGGCCTCGCGGTCTTTTTTACTGTAAATGAAGAATTCGGTCTGGCGAATGATGCCCTTGGGGCCGCCAAGACGCGACATCAGCTTATAAAGCTCGACGATCTGCTCGACCGAGTAGGGCTCGACCGACTGTTGTCCGTCGCGCATGGTGGTGTCGGTGATCCAAATTTCCTCGGGCATGCTCATGGGCACGCGGCGGTGGTTGAAGGGAACCTTCGGCACCTGATCGTAGGGATATACGTCACGGTAGAGGTTGGGGTCTACGACGTCCTGCACCTGATACCGATAGGATTTCTGTTCCAGCAGATTGGATTTCTTGGATAATTCAAGCATGATGTTTGTTCCTTTCTCACAGAACTTGTATAATTGTATACAAGTATACACAAGTCTCGTCGCATTTGCAAGACGAGGGGGTCTTTTTTAACAATTTGTTTACAATGGTTTTTAAATATGCACAAGAGAGGGCAAAAATAATAAATGAGTTTTGTGCAAAATGATGGTTGATATTCCGAAAAAATGGGTGTACAATATATATATAGGAAATGTCTCAAAAATTTCATTTTTGGAGGAAGAAAATGCTGATCTTCGTATCTGTATTGGTTTTACAGCTTTTGATCGTGGCCTTGGGTGTGCTTCAGGGCTACAAGCGCGGCGCAGGCCGCAGTACGGTACGTCTCGTAGAGCTTTTGGTGATCGGGGCGGCGTCGCTTTTGTTGGGAAGAGCGATCGCAAGCAAGCTTGCCGTAACGGTATGGGCGCTCGTTCTGCCCATGATCAACGGTGAACTTGGCTCGTTACTTACAAGTCTTGAGTCGCTTGTGGTCGGATTTGTGGGCGCGCTTGCCATTCCGCTTATTTTCGCGATTCTTTTCTCGCTTCTCGGATTGCTTTCCAAGATTCTCATGAAGAAGCGCGGCGTGGCGATCGTGAAGGCGATCACGAAAAAGGACGAGGATCCGTCGAACAAAAAGAGCCACCTCATCGGCATGGGCATCGGTGCCGTAAGTGCTGTGTTGGTTGCTCTTGCACTCTTCTCTCCCGTTTATACTGCACTTTCCTTGGTTGGCGGACTTTCGGACGAGTCGATCGCCCTGATCGGCAGTCTTACCGGCTCCGCCGATGCCACGGAAACGCCCGCACCCGAGGGTGCGCTTGCTCTGCGTCCTACGCTTCTTGAGAAGAAGGCGGTAAGCGTGGAGGCGGTGCTTACGGAGCTGCGTGATGCCGCAGGCGTCGTTGCTTCTCCGCTCTCCTTGAAGCTTGCCACGGCAACCACGCCCGAGGGCGTGCGTTACGACGCGGGGGAGGAAGCCGTTGCTCTGACGAATGCAATCGGTGCCGCTATGGCGGCGCAGAAGCCCGCCGAGCCCGACGTCGAGGGAGCCCCCGCGCCCGAAGCCAACCCCATTGACACGATCACACAGGCGGCAACGGCGGCCATTCCGCACATTGCGGGTCAGCCCTTTGCCAAGGAGCTTGTGGCAACGGCGGTAAGCGCCGTGGGTACGCACCTGCAGAACGGCGGCGAGATCGCAGGTCTTTCTTCGCACTCCGGCGACGTGATGATGGACGTTATGGTGGACGCTATGTCCGAGGTTTTTGTGAACACCACCGTTGAAAATCTGTCGGATACCACGAACACGCTCTTCGGCGTTGACCTCAACAAGATCGAGGAGGAAAAGAAGACCGAAAAGGAGCGCGAAAAGGAAGCGAAAAAGGCAGAAAAGGAAGCTGCAAAGGAGTCCAAGAAGGCCGAGAAGGAGGCTGCGAAGGAATCCAAGAAGGCCGATAAGACCTCTGCTCCCGAGACGGCAAAAACTCCCGTAGAGACGAACGGCCCCGCAAAGCCCGACGTGACCGAGACGGCAAAGGAACCGAAGGAAACGACGGAAAAGGAGCCGAAGGAGACGAAAGATCCGAAGGAAACAACGGCAAAGGAACCGAAGGAGACGAAAGACCCGACGGAGACTACAACAAAAGAGCCGGAGCCGCCCAAGGAGCCGGAAAAGCCTGCAACGCCCACGACACAGGGCGCACTTGCGATCCTTTCGAACGTTGATTTCAACAACGCTACGGCAATCTTCGAGGACGAAGCGCAATGCGCAAGTCTGGCGGCTGCCGTTTACGTGCTGGATGCCAACCCCTCCTTTGCGCCCGTTATCAGCGCGTTTGGTACGCTTGGCGGCCAATTGATGCAGGAGAACAGCGCGGCCATTCTGCCCAACATGACCGAGGAGGATCTTCACCGCTTCCACAACAAGCTCCAGGCGAGCGTTGGTGCGGAGGGCGAGTACAAACCCACGCGTGCTATGGCAGATAAGATGGTTTCGGTTAAGGCAGACATCATCGAGATCGCTACCTCTTACGACTACCCTGTCACCGATAAGCAGGCCGAGCTTGGTGCCATCTGTCTCATTGCTCGCTTCTGTACGGCAGAGAACATGGCAAACCCGTCCCTCATTACCTTTGAGGAGTTTACCGCTTATCTCGGCGTAAAATAAAAATAACGACACAATAGCACGAGCCACGGCATAACCGCCGTGGCTCGTTTTGTATAAATTAAAGTTTTTACCGTTGCCCATGACGGCGAGGAAGTTGCGGTTAAAGCTGCGAAGCGAGGCAAAGCCGCATTCGCAGGCGATGTTTAAGAGGTTTTTTGTGGTCCGGTCACGCGTGACGCTCGAAAAAAGTTCCCCTTAAATTCTTTGTCGAGCCCATCAAAAAAGCGGGCGCATGAAGCGCCCGCTTTTGCAGGATATTGGGTTTGGATTTATTTCAGGTCGGCAAGAAGCTCGTGGGCGCCCTTTACGATCGCGTCGGCAACGCCAGCTTTGAAGTGCGAGGTGCGTGCCTCGTAGCCGCCCTCGGCGTAGGCCGATTCCATCGGGAAGTAGCCCTCGCAGCCGTTGGTGAGTGCGCAGGGAAGGATCATATCGAAGCCCTCGGCCTCCTTGATCTGTACGCCGATCTCGGTAAAGGGCTCGCCGGGAATGCCCACGAAGGCTACGGGACCCAAACGCAGACCCGTGAGGGGCAGGCGGATCTCTGCGGGGCCGCCCTCCATCTCGCACATGCGAAGCGCCTCGGCCACCACGGTGGTCAGCTGCATGGCCTTAAAGGGAATGAGGTCGTCGCGTCCCGACTCGTGAAGCTCCTTATATTTGCGCGCAAGCGGCATATCCTCGGGCGTGGGAAGGTTGGCGGGCACGAAAAGATCCTTTCGGATCACGTCAATGCTGTCCACGTCCACGAAGTAGGCCTTGTCATAGACCTGAAGCACGGTGCCGGCCAGCGCGTGACCGACGAAGCGTGCCATGCCGGGGCTCTTCATCTCGTTATCGAAGCTGATCTCGGTGTCGTTCATGTCGCCCTTCTCGGGGAAGACGTGCGTGCTTCCCACGTCGCCCTGTGCGCCGGGGAAGAAGAGGCACTCGATGCCGAGCGCGCGCTCAAGTGTTTCGTACATATAGCAGGGGAAGTCGGCCGAAAGAAGCTCGCCGTTTACCGTGTCGGCGTGTATGCCGTAGTTGACGAGCGCGATGCTCTTGCCACCCTCGCGCTCAAAGCGCAGGACGTTTACTCTCTGGTCAAGCTCGCCGATGGGGCCCACGATATTCGGGTCATTAATGGGCGGACAGGTAAAGGTGGTGCCGTCCTTCATCTTGTAGCGGCGGATGTAGGCCACTCTCTCGGGCGCGTAGCCCACGATGTAACCCATCTTGGAATCCTTGAGATCGGCAAGCGCAAGACGCGCGCCGTCTACGATGCGCGACTCCACGAAATCGACGTAGCGCGCAACCTCCTCCGCGTTGCCGCCAAGCGTGGAGACACTCAAGAAGGGGCCCGTGTGCGTGTGCGTGGCGGTGATCACAACGTCGTTTGCGGGAACACCCGTCGCCTTCTCGATGGCGGCGGCAAAGCGCTCGGCAACCGGCGTGGGAACCTCGCAAAGATCGGCACTGAACATAAGGATCTTGCGCTCGCCAAGCGAGATCGCAAGCGTGCGGATAAAGAGCTCGTCCAAGATCCCCTTGGCGTTGCGGTCAATGTAATATCCGTAGATGCCGCACCCCAGCACGGGCGTGATGTTTACCTTGGAAAATCCAACCTGAAGCTTTGACATAATAGTTTCTCCTTTATGTATTGATGTTTTTTTATATATTTTGATTTGTAGGGGAGACGCCAAGGGCTCTGCCCTTGGAACCCGCAAACTTTTGAAAAAGTTTGATCAAAACTTTTCTTGCATGGGTTTGTGCAAACTTTA
>JAZTWS010000197.1:0-4962 GCA_045636005.1 Eubacteriales bacterium
GACCGCTTGGCCTCCGACTTCCGTCGACGGCTCTTACGGCGTCAAGGGATTTGTCACGAACGCCATGGAACATATGGATTACAGTTATTTTTACACCTGCGGACCCGAGCCGATGCTCAAGGCGGTCTGGAGGGCGTCGACAAGCGGCGGACAGTTCAGCTTTGAGGAGCGCATGGGCTGCGGATTTGGCGCTTGCATGGGCTGCTCCTGCAAGACACTTACGGGCTACAAGCGCATCTGCAAGGAAGGTCCCGTAATGGCGAAAGGAGAGATCTTATGGTAAGCACGAAGGTGAAACTTGGCGATTGGGAGCTTGACAATCCCATCATTCCCGCAAGCGGCACGTTTGGCTACGGCTACGAATTTGCCGAGCTTTACGATATCAACTGCCTTGGAAGCTTTTCCTTCAAGGGTACCACGCTTGAGCCTCGCTTTGGCAATATGACGCCGCGTATCGCGGAGTGCGAGTCGGGTATGCTCAATAGCGTGGGCTTGCAAAATCCCGGCGTGGAAAAGGTGGTATCCGAGGAGCTGCCGAAGCTGAAAAAATGCTTCTCCAAGCCTGTGGTTGCCAACGTCTGCGGCTTTTCGCCCGACGAATATGCCAAGGTGGCCGAGATCCTCAGTAATGAGGAACAGGTCGGAATTCTTGAGGTCAACATCAGTTGTCCCAACGTTCACGCGGGCGGCGTGAATTTCGGAAGCTCGGCAAAAACGGCCGAGGAGATCACCAAGCGAGTCAAGGCGGTTTCCAAGAAACCCGTTTATATCAAATTGACGCCCAACGTCACCGACATTGCCGAGATCGCAAAGGCCTGCGAGGCGGCAGGTGCGGACGGCATTTCGATGATCAACACGCTTTTGGGTATGCGCATCGACCTGCGCCGCAAAAAGCCCATTCTTGCTAACAAGATCGGCGGCTTTTCGGGTGACGCGATCTTCCCTGTGGCACTTCGCATGGTCTATCAGGTTTATGACGCGGTAAAAATTCCGATCATTGGTATGGGCGGCGTTTCGAGCGCGGAGCAGGTCATCGAAATGATGCTTGCGGGCGCAACGGCGGGTGAGGTCGGCGCGGCCAACCTCGTTAATCCCTTTGCCGCCAAGGAGATCGTGGAGGCACTGCCCGCTGCGATGGAAAAGTATAACATCAAGAATCTTACCGATATTATAGGAGGCGCACACTGATGGGAAAGGACGTAATTATCGCTTGTGATTTTCCGAGCAAGGAAAAAACACTCGCGTTTTTGGACAAATTTGAGGGCAAGAAGCCCTTCGTAAAGATCGGCATGGAGCTTTTTTATGCCGGGGGACCTTCGATCGTCAAGGAGATCAAGGCAAGAGGACACAAGATCTTCCTTGACCTCAAGCTCCACGATATTCCGAACACGGTAAAGAGCGCCATGAAGGTGCTTTCGGGTCTTGACGTGGATATGACCAACCTTCACGCATCGGGTACCATCCCGATGATGCAGGGCGCCCTTGAGGGACTTACGCGCGAGGACGGCACAAGACCGATCCTTATCGCTGTTACCCAGCTTACCTCGACCGATCAGGAGACCATGGAGCGTGACCTGCTCATTCATGAGCCGATCGCCGACGTGGTCATGCACTATGCAAGCAACGCCAAGGCCGCAGGGCTTGATGGCGTGGTCTGCTCGCCGCTTGAGGCAGGCAAGGTACACGACAAGTGCGGAAAGGATTTCGTAACCGTTACCCCCGGCGTTCGCTTTGCGGACGGTGACGTGGGCGACCAGAAGCGCGTGATGACGCCCGCCGAGGCCAACCGCATCGGCTCGGACTATATCGTCGTGGGCAGACCGATCACGGCTGCCGCCGATCCCGTTGCGGCATACGAAAGATGCTGCCGCGAGTTTATCGGCTAAATGAAGAATATCTTTTTTGATCTGGACGGCACGCTCACCGATCCCGCCGAGGGAATCACCAATTCGGTGGCGTACGCCCTCTCGAAATTCGGCATTGAAGTGTCGGACAGACGTGAGCTTACTCGCTTCATCGGCCCGCCGCTCGTTCCTGCGTTTATGGAGTATTACGGCTTTTCGAAGCAAGACGCCGAAAAAGCCCTCGCCTTTTACCGCGAGTATTTCGCGCCCAAGGGCATATTTGAGAACGCTGTGATCGAGGGGATCCCCGAAATGCTTTCGACGCTGAAGGCCAAGGGTAAGCGACTCTTTGTGGCGACCTCGAAGCCCGAGGAATTTGCCAAAAAGATCCTCGCGCACTTCGCGCTTGACGGCTTTTTTGAGGGCATCTATGGCAGTACCATGGACGAGACGCGCAACAAAAAGGACGCCGTGATCGCATACGCACTCATGGAGTCGGGCACGGATAGCGCGGACACGGTGATGGTGGGTGACCGCCACCACGACATCGACGGCGCAAAGAAAAACGCCATGCGATCGATCGGCGTACTGTTTGGCTACGGAAGCCGAGAGGAGCTTTCGGGCGCGGGAGCCGACGCCATTGTCGAAACGGTAGACGAATTACAAAACATATTGATAGGAGAATGATTATGAACTCGATTGAAAAGTTGATTGCAAAGGACCTGCTTTCCATTAAGGCGGTATTCTTCCGCCCCGACGAGCCTTTTACCTGGGCAAGCGGTATCAAGAGCCCCGTGTATTGCGACAACCGCCTGACGCTTACCGCGCCCAAGGTACGCAGTGACGTGGAAAACTCGCTTGCCGAGACCATCAAGCGTGAATATCCCGACGCAGAGGTGCTGATGGGAACGTCCACCGCGGGTATCGCGCACGCCGCCATTACCGCACACATTATGGATCTGCCGATGGGCTACGTCCGCTCGGGCGCGAAGGATCACGGCAGAGGAAATCAGATCGAGGGTAAGCTCGAGAAGGGCCAGAAGGTCGTTGTCGTAGAAGACCTTATTTCCACGGGCGGAAGCGTGATCGAGGTCGTGAACGTTCTTCGTGAGGCCGGTGCCGAGGTGCTTGGCATCGTCAGCATCTTCACCTACGGTATGAAGAAGGGAATTGAGCGTCTTGCCGAGGCAAACGTCAAGAACGTAAGCCTTACCAACTTCGACGCGATCGCAGAGATCGCCGCTGAGGAGAAGTATATCAGACCTGCGGACGTGGCAAGACTGATCGCCTTCCGTAATAATCCCTCGGACGAGAGCTGGATCGGAGCTTGAGTATGAGACATCTCATCGATATTATGGATCTGTCGGTAGAGGAGATCGCGGATATGATCGCGGTCGCCACCGACATTGTAGAGCATCCCGAAAAATACCGCGAGGCTTGCAAATACAAGAAGCTTGCCACCCTTTTCTTCGAACCCTCCACGCGTACGCGCCTCTCCTTTGAGGCGGCCATGCTGGAACTTGGCGGACAGGTGCTTGGCTTCTCGGAGGCGTCGTCAAGCTCGGCGTCCAAGGGCGAGAGCGTGTCGGATACCGCCGCCATCGTCAGCGGTTACGCCGATATTATCGCGATGCGCCATCCCAAAGAGGGCGCGCCGCGCGTTGCCGCGGCCAAGAGCGAGGTGCCGATCATCAATGCGGGTGACGGCGGTCATTACCACCCCACGCAAACGCTTACCGACCTTTTCACCATTCATCGTGAGAAGGGAAGCTTTGAGAATCTGACGGTCGGTCTTTGCGGCGACCTCAAGTTCGGTCGAACCGTGCATTCGCTGATCGCGGCCATGTCGCGCTATAGCGGTATCAACTTCGTGCTGATCTCGCCGCCCGAGCTGAAGGTGCCGAGCTATGTCAAGAGCAAGTACATCAAGGAAAAGGGAATCCCGTACCGCCAGACCACCTCGCTTGACGAGTGTATCGGTGACCTTGACGTGCTTTACATGACGCGCGTGCAGAAGGAGCGCTTCTTCAACGAGGAGGACTATCTCCGCCTGCGCGACAGCTACATTCTCACCCCCGACAAGATGAAGCAGGCCAAGGACGATATGATCGTGCTTCACCCGCTGCCCCGTGTGAACGAGATCTCCACCGAGGTGGACGATGATCCGCGCGCGGCGTATTTCCGTCAGGCGAAGAACGGTAAGTTCATTCGTATGGCGTTGATCTTGAAGCTTTTGGAGGTAGGAAATGCGAATTGATGCGATAAAAAACGGAATTGTCATTGACCACATCGATGCAGGCCGCGCGATGAAGATCTACGAGATGCTGGGACTGGATAAGCTCGATTGCCCCGTGGCACTTCTTAAGAACGTGCCGAGCAAAAAGATGGGCAAGAAGGATATCATCAAGATCGACGGCGACGTGAATATCAACTTTGACGAGATCGGCTTCTTAAGCCCAAGCATCACGCTTGTTTTCGTAAAGGACGGAAGCGTTGCCGAGAAGAAGAACGTTGCGCTTCCGCGCGAGCTTACCGACATTATCACCTGTAAAAATCCGCGTTGCATTACCTCGACCGAGCAGGGAATTCATCACCATTTCTGCTTGGAGAACGAGAAGACCGGCGTCTACCGCTGCGTTTACTGCGACGCACAGGCGGATCTTTCTTGAATACACAAAAAAACAGAGCCAATCTCGGCTCTGTTTTTCGTTATATGTGATTTCAAATTTTGATTTATCGGTGTGTTTGAATGGCTACGCTTGGGCTAAAAGTTGAGGCAAATAGCCTCCCTCCGAGAGGGAGGGGGACCGCGTTAGCGGTGGAAGGAGCCTGCGCGACTTCATTATGCTTGCAGACTTTATAGTTGCGCGGGCTCCCTCAGTCGCCTACTCGGCGCCAGCTCCCTCCCGGAGGGAGCCTTTCTCGAAGCAATCTTGTTTTCAAACAGACCGATAAACTTCAATTTATTTACATAACGAAAAAAAGAGAGGCAAATGTATGAAAAAAATTCTTTCGCTTATTTTAATTCTTCTTCTCCTTCTTCCCGCGGCGGTTTCCTGCGGGGCGAGGCGGACGGCCGACGTCCACGTGTTCTATTACACCTACAGTGACCCCTATA
>JAZTWS010000198.1:0-1938 GCA_045636005.1 Eubacteriales bacterium
ATCGCAAGCAGGTGAGTTCGGATTGCATCGACGAGATCGACCTCAGAGGTAAGACGGGCGACGAGGCGTGGCTTGCCGTGGACAAATATCTCGATGATGCCATGCTTTCGGGCTTCCACACCGTGCATCTGATACACGGAAAGGGAACGGGTGCGCTCAAAAATGCCCTTTGGCAATATTTGCGAGGGGATAAGCGTATTCGCAGCTTCCGCATCGGACAGTACGGTGAGGGAGACGGCGGCGTGACCGTGGTAGAGCTGAAGTGAGCCGTCAAAATCGGTTGCTTTTGGAAAAGGGAAATGGATTTTTTCGTTAACATTCACAAAAAAACAAAAAACTGTTAAAAGACCTTTTCAAAAGTCGAAATTTGTGGTATAATAAAAACGCAGAAATAAATAAAATTTTTCGGGGGGATTTTATGCAGGATAATCTTTTTGGTGATCTGAGTGTAATCAGTCTTCGCGGCGGCGAGCAGTTTGCCTCGCAGGTGGACTATTATCTGAAGGAATGGAGAAATCACGGAGAGGATACGACGTATATCGTTCCTACCGAATGTCCGCGCTTTGGCACGGGTGAGGCCAAGGGCGTTCTTCATCAGTCGCTTCGCGGCCATGACATCTATATCATTGCCGACGTGTTCAATTACGGTGTGAAGTATAAGATGTACGGTGAGCCCGTTCCAATGAGTCCCGATGACCACTTTGCCGATCTCAAGCGTATTATCGCAGCCATCGAGGGCAAGGCAAGACGCGTTTCGGTCATTATGCCGATGCTTTACGAGGGCAGACAGCACAAGCGCTCCTCGCGCGAGTCGCTCGACTGCGCTATGATGCTTCAGGAGCTTGTGGGTATGGGTGTGGAGAATATCATCACCTTTGACGCACATGACTCCCGTATTCAGAACGCCATTCCGCTCAGCGGCTTTGATGACGTTCGTCCCGCTTATCAGATGATCAAGGCTCTTATCCGCAACGTCCCCGATATTTCGATCGACAAGGAAGACCTGATTTTCATATCGCCCGACGAGGGTGCTATGGGACGAAGCATGTACTACGCTTCGGTGCTTGGTCTTGACGTCGGTATGTTCTATAAGCGTCGCAACTATTCGATCGTAGTCAACGGAAAGAATCCCATTGAGGCGCACGAGTACTTAGGTAAGGATCTTGCGGGCAAGGACGCCATTATCGTGGACGATATGATTGCGTCGGGCGAGTCACTCATCGACGTGGCTTGTCAGCTCAAGGAAAAGGGCGTAAAGCGCATCTTCAACTTTGCTACCTTCGGCCTCTTTACCGAGGGCTTTGAGAAGTTCGACAAGGCGTATGCCGACGGTCTGATCGATAAGATCTTTACGACCAATTTGATCTATCACCGTCCGGGGCTTATTGAGAAGCCGTGGTACTGTGAGGTCAACATGTGCAAATACGTGGCTTACATTATTGATACGCTCAATCATGACCATTCGATCAGCTCGCTCCTCAACCCCGTTCAGCGCATTCACAACATCGTGGAAAAGCACAAAGCGGATCAGGGCGGTCAGATCAAAATGAAGTTTTAAAACAAGAGGGAGTGCTGACGGAAACGTGGCACTCCTTCCTTTTTTTGCATCTTCGTCATTTTAACATTTATCCTCTCGTGTGGTTTTGCGAAGAAGCGTATTTTTTTGTAGAAATTCACAAATTTTAATAAGAATTCAAGTTTTGTCTTGACAAACTTGGGAAGATGTGATAAAATATCGGTGTATTAGAGAGGCGGTATTTTTTCCCGAGTTTCTCTAAAAAGTGGATGCTTTTGGCACCGAATTTATTTTATAAAGGAGAAAAGAGTTATGAAGAAATTTTTGAGTTGCCTTCTCGCAGTGCTGATGATCACCGTTCTTTTCGCTGTAACGGCAAGTGCCACAGTAGGCGAAGGAAGTCGGATCGTAGCCATGTCGTT
>JAZTWS010000199.1:0-5381 GCA_045636005.1 Eubacteriales bacterium
GTACGAACAAAATGTCCGTACTCCTTTTGATTTTTTCGGCAGGTAAAACCTGCTTTATGGAAGACACCCCTTGGCGTCCTTTTCTTTTAGTTGATCCGACTTTCGTTCTCGGCAAGTAGCCCCTGCACCTTTTTCGAAAGGCTCGGATACTCATCCAGCGTTTGTGCCGCGAGGAATTCCTCGGCATCGGCAAATGCTTTGAGAAGCATATCGCCGTCATCACAAAGATCGGCAATACGGAACTCGGTACCGCCGCTCTGACGGATACCCATATTGGCGCTCGCGCGGAGGAAGTCACCGGGGCCTCGAAGCTTGAGGTCGGTCTCGGCGATCTCGTAACCGTCGTTCGTTGCGCACATGGTTTTCAGCCTCTTTTTCGCGTTCTCGCCTTCGGTGTCGCTCACAAGCACGCAATAAGATTTGCGCGTACCGCGTCCCACGCGGCCACGGAGCTGATGAAGCTGGGAAAGTCCGAAGCGGTCGGCGTTTTCTACGATCATCAGACACGCGTTCGGCACGTTCACACCGACCTCGATCACGGTGGTGGAAACCAAAACGTCGATCTCGCCCCCCGCAAAGGCACGCATCACTTTGTCTTTGTCGGCACTCTTCATTTTGCCGTGAACGAAGGAAATGCGAAGATCGGGATGCCGCTCGGAAAGCTCACCCGTATATGCCACCGCACTTTTGAGCGGCGTCTTTTTTTCGGGAAGTAAAAGCTCGCCAAGCTCGGAAAGCAAAATGTCGCCCTCCTCCTCGTCGGCCTCCTCCACGGCGGGACAAACGATATATACACTTCCCCCCTCGGCCACCTGCTTACGAATAAAGGCCTCAAGGCGCTCGCGATAGCTCTCGCCCACAAAGAAGGTGTCCACCTTCTGCCTACCGGGCGGGATCTCGTCGATTTTACTGATGTCCAAGCCCCCGTAAACCGTAAGGGCCAGCGTACGCGGAATGGGCGTAGCACTCATCACAAGCGTATGCACGTGGCGTCCCTTCTCGGTGAGCCATGCACGCTGATTGACGCCAAAACGGTGCTGCTCGTCGATCACGACAAGGCCAAGCGCCGAGAATTCCACGCCCTCACTAATGAGCGCCTGCGTGCCGATGACCACATCGGTCTCGTGCGCAGCAATCGCCGCACGCGCTTCTTTTTTCTGCTTTTCGGTAAGCGCACCGAGCAGGAGTGTCACACGAATACCAAGCTTTTCAAAAAGAGGTGCCAGGTCGGCCGCGTGCTGACGCGCCAAAATCTCGGTCGGCACCATAAGCGCCGCCTGATAGCCGTTTTTCACCGCCGTATAAAGTGCCGCCGCGGCACATACCGTCTTACCGCATCCCACGTCGCCTACCAAGATGCGATTCATGGGCGTATCCTTTGCCACGTCGGCAAGAATGTCACCGACCGCGCGCGTCTGCGCCCCCGTCAACCGATAGGGCAAAAGCGAAAGGAAGGGAGAAAGATCGCCATCGGAAAAGATCGGTGCGCCCGTCTGCCGCTCTCGTTTGGAGGAAAGCCGCATGGAAAGCGCAAAAAGGAACAGCTCGTCGTAAACCAATCGCCGCTTGGCCGCAATCAGATCGGCGTAAGTCTCGGGCGTGTGAATGCCGCGAAGCGCGGTCATAAGCGCGGGAAGCCGATTTTTCAGCCGTATCTCATCGGGCAAGTAATCGGTAAGCTCGCGCGCCGACGCGCTCAAGACCTCGTGAACACCTGCCTTGATCTGCTTCTGCGTCAGCCCCTCAGCCGATGGATAAACGGGAAAAAGAGGCGAGAGTGGCTTTTCCTCACTCCATTCCTCGTGGGCAGGCGAAGACATCGCATATCGCTTGGCCTTTTGCTCCAGCTTCCCGTAAAAACGGTACTCCTTCCCTACCTCAAAGCTATTTCTTAAAAAATCTTGGTTGAAATAGGTGATCTCGCAGCTTCCCGTGGCATCAAAGGCTCGAAATTTTACAAGCGACATACCGCGCTTGATCTTTGCCACTGTCGGCTTGGTTGCCACCGTAAGCAAAAACGCCTGCTTTTCGCCCACCGTAGCCTCGGCAAGCGACCGAATGTCGCCACGATTTTCATACGAGCGCGGGAAATGCCACAAAAGATCCTCGGTCTTACGAATGCCAAGCCGCTCATACGCCGCCGCGCGCACCGCGCCAACGCCGTGCAGAGCCGTAACGGGAGACTCCAAAAACGACACCGAAACCACCTCCTTTTTCTTCCTTTTTATTGTATCACATTTTTTCGCTTTCGTCAATGAGGAATACGCCACTTCCCGATTTCATAGGATGAAGCGGAGGTGATAGCATGAAAATACTTGCCGTGATCGGCACGCGCCCCGAAGCCATCAAAATGTATCCGCTCATTCGCGAGCTACAGAAACGAGAGGGCGTTTGCGCCGAGGTTTGCGCCACGGGTCAGCATAGTCGCTTATTTGACGAAGTGGCGGAACTCTTTGGCATTCGCCCCATTTGTAACTTTGAACTCATGGCAAGCGTCAGCTCGCAGGAGGAGCTGGTGGGCGGCATCCTTGCGCGCCTGCCCGCCGTTTTGGAAAGAGAAAAGCCTTCGCTTCTTTTGGTACACGGCGATACGTCAAGTGCGCTTGGAGCGGCGCTCTGCGGCTTTTGGGAGAAGATCCCCGTCGCACACATCGAAGCGGGACTCCGCACCTATAAGCCCCTCCCCTTTCCCGAGGAGTTCAACCGCCGCGCCATATCGCTCGTGGCCTCACTTCATTTCGCGCCCACCGAACGCGCGCGCGACAATTTACTGCGCGAAGGAATAGCGGCAGATCGCATATTCGTTACGGGTAACACGGGGCTCGATTCCTTAAGGTATACCGTGAAAAGCACTTGGAAATCCCCCTTTTCCCCCTTTACGGAAGGGAAGAAAACGGTTCTCGTCACCGCGCACCGCCGCGAAAGTCACGACCGTCTCCAAGACATGATGGCGGGCATTGCCGACGTGGCCAAATCCCGCGAGGATATTGCCCTTTTGGTACCCGCACACCCCAACCCCTTGGTACAAAAGGCCATGGAAAAAATCTTTTTTGGGATACCAAACGTCAAGGTCATTCCCGCGCTCGACGTTGCCGCCTTTCACAACCTGCTTGCCTCCTCGTTCTGCGTGCTGACCGATAGCGGCGGCATTCAGGAGGAGGCCGCCGCCCTGCATATCCCAACGCTGGTACTGCGCGACGAGACCGAGCGTCCCGAGGGTGTTGCCACGGGCGCACTTTTGCCCATCGGCCGCACACGCGAGCGCATCCGCGAAGGTTTTTTACGCCTTTTGTGCGACGACGCGCTCTATCGACGTATGAAAAACGCCCAAAATCCTTACGGGGATGGCAACGCCTCGAAAAAAATTGCCGACATCCTCACTTCTTTTTCTTTGGCAAGCGTCCAAAATAGTTTCTCGTCTCCGTAAGCACCTCACCGCTGAAAAAGCACAGAAGCGGCACGTGAAGAAGGATCATAAGCCCGATCACAAGATCGGCAACACTCCAAACCGCTCCCACAACCGCCGTAGCCCCCCAAAGGATCGACGCGGCAAAGGCAAAAATATATATCGTACGGCAAATTTTCCGTTTGGACAAAAAGCCGATGCATTCCAGCCCGTAATGCGCCCAACAAAGCAGCGTGGCAAAGCCGAAGCACAGAATGGAGACGCCGAGAAATCCCTCGACCAAGGTTGCCCACACGCCCCCAAAGGACGCCGAATACGCGCGGATCGCCAGCATCATCGGATCGCCCGAAAATCCGCTTGCGCTCTCCCAATTCATAATGACCACAATAGCCGTCACCGTACAAAGCAGGATAGTATCCACGAAGACCTCGAAAATGCCGAAAAAGCCCTGCTCGGTGGCGCATCGCGCGTCTGCGGCGGCGTGCGCAAAGGGTGAGGTGCCGCACCCTGCTTCGTTGGAGAGAAGACCGCGCATGGTACCGTAGCGCATCGCCCCCGAAAACAAAAAGCCGCCCACGCCGCACAGCGCGCATTTGGGGGAAAATGCCTCATGAAAGATGCGCGCAAGCGCGGGCAATATCTCTGCGGGGCGCACCGCCATGCACCAAAGTGACAAAAAAAGAAAGCCGCCGCACATGACGGGTACCAAAAACTCGGTCACACGCATGACCGCTCCCGCGCCTTTCATCAGAAGCATAGCACAGGCTATTGCCAAAAGCAGACCACTGACTGCCGGTGACACTCCCATCACGCCCGAAAGCGCACTCGAAACCGCCGCCGCTTGAATACTGCTTCCCGTCGTAAAGGAATCGAGAATGCAAAGCAAAGCAAAAAGAAACGCCAATCCTACGCCAAGCGACGCCCTTCCGCGCTTGGCAAGCCCATCCCGTATGTAATAGGGCGCACCGCCGTGCCACCCGTCGCCCGCGCGTTTGCGGTAACGAAGGCCCAAAACCACCTCGGCGTACTTTAAAAGCATGGCCGCAAGCGCGCTCACCCACATCCAAAAGATCGCCCCCGCTCCGCCAAGAGCGATCGCCGAGGCCACACCGACGATGTTGCCCACGCCAAGCGTTCCAGCCAGCGCCAAGGTGAGTGAACGAAAGGAGGATACCCCGCCCTTCTCGCTTTTGCGCGTCAAGACTCGCAAAATGACAGATAACCGCGTGATCGGGAAAAAGCGCAGACGAAAGGCATAAAAAAGCCCCGCCGCCAATAACAAAAAAGGTGAAATTTTACCGTTTAAAATTCCGTTTACCGACTCGATCATAGCTTCCCCTCCCTTTCCGTTATTTCATTTTATACAAAAATGTTAAATAAATGTTAAATATCCGAAAAAGACTTGATTTTTTGGAAAAATGTTCTATAATAGACAATGTTAGCACTCACACGCGACGAGTGCCAAAACTCGAATTTATAATCTTTTAAGGTTAAAGTAAAAAGGAGGTCATTTCAAATGACGATCAAACCACTTGCAGACAGAGTTGTTCTGAAGCCTACCGAGGCGGAGGAAAAGACCGCGTCGGGAATCATTCTCGCCGCTGCATCGCAGGAAAAGCCCCAGGTTGCCGAGGTTGTGGCAGTAGGTCCCGGTGAGTACGGTGAGGACGGCAAGCTTCGCCCCATGAACATCAAGGTTGGCGACAAGGTCATTGCTTCCAAGTATTCGGGCACCGAGGTAAAGGCTGACGGTGTAGAGTACACCATCGTCCGTCAGAGCGACATTCTCGCGATCGTAGAATAATTTTTAGGAGGAAAGAATCATGGCAAAGGAAATTCTTTACGGCATTGAAGCAAGAGACGCACTCACCAGAGGCGTAGATAAGCTTGCCGATACAGTTAAAATCACGCTTGGCCCCAAGGGCCGCAACGTCGTTCTTGACCGCAAGTTCGGCTCTCCCCTCATCACCAACGA
>JAZTWS010000200.1:0-1706 GCA_045636005.1 Eubacteriales bacterium
TCTCTGCGCAACACACCGATAAATCAAAATTTGAAGAATTATTGATATAATTTTTCCAAAAGCTCAACGCTTTTATCGACGATTTTTTCGAGTGCATCGGGGGCGAGCTTGGACCAATAGGTGACCTTGGGGTGCGCCTCAAGGCCGCCGCGCTCGCAGCCCTCTTTCACGGGGATATAGCCGACGTACTTATTTGCCATATGTCCGACGACGGTGAGTGTGGCGGGGGAGTGGAGCTTGAGGTCAAGCTGACCCTCCGAGAAGGGCTCGCCCGCGAGAGCGACGATGGCAAGCTCACCGATACGGAAGACCTGAACGGGATAGAGGAACTTGGGCTCGCGCTTCTCTAAAAGCCGGACGCTTTTTGTGCTCATGGCGACGAACCAATCGGCGTCAAGCTCGCCGCTCGGCTGATATTTGGGGCATTCGGGGTGGTCACCGAGAATGGCCTCGACCTCTTTTTTGCGCTCCTCGGTAATGGTGCGGTAATCGAGCGGCAACCATTCGAGCGCGGCCGCGAGCGTTACGTCCTCTCCTTTGTCAAAGCGCATTCTGTGTACCATGACCTCAGTAAGCTCGGTGAGCTTTTCGCCCATTTTGCGCGGCGAGAGCACCATGTCGGGCTGATAGGGGTCGATGGGGTTGGTGTTGCCGCAGCAACCGTTGATGACAAGCGGCAGCGTCTTTGCGTCAAGACGCTCTTTCGCCGTGCTTCCCCAAGCGCCGCACCAGTCGGCACTGACCGCGTAGAAGGTGCTGTCGTTGCAAAACGCGTTCACGGGGTGGCAGGTGAAGTTTAAGAGAAGCGACTCGATCTGCATATCCTCGTCGATGAAGCAGGCCACTACCACCTCGTCGTCAATCGGTCCCTCGACGTGCGAGATGTAGTCGGGGCCCTGTGGGTTGCGGAGTGCCATGTTGTCCACGGGGAAGGGCATGGTGATCTTGCCCTTTTCGAGCGTGAGACCGTTTTTGTAGGAGAGTGCGTCATCCTCGTCCGCGCCCGTGGTGATGCGGCTGATGACGCGACGGTTGAAGGCGAGGTCGCGCTTCATGCCGCGCGAGACCTGCATTTTTAAGGGGCGCACCTTGCCCGCCGCTTCCACGGCGGCCTTGATTGCTTGCTCGGCGGCAAAATCCGAATAGGCACGCTCGCCGCCCTTGATGTATTCGCGGTCCTCGGGGATATCGAGCACATAGTCCTCGTCCACCGAGCAGTAGCCAAGCATGGGCGCGGAATGCGTCTGCGTGCCCATGACCATCACGTTTTCGCGCGGGATCTTGAGCGCGTCCATCACGCCCGACGCGATCTTCTCGGCGTACTCGCTCGAGATCAGCGTGACGTCAAGCTCCAGCACCACGAGGGTGGTGCCGTCGTTCTGAAAAACGGCCGCGCGTGCGTACAGGCGGTCAAGCACCGACTGCGCCGGGCGGTGAAGTCCCGCACCGCTTCCTGCCAAATGCGCGCCCATCTTGGGCGTGATGTCTGCCGCCGCAAAGCCTGCATTGACCTTGCCCGAAACGTTAAGTGCCATAAATATAAATCCTTTCTCGATGAAATTTAAAAATGGAAGGTTGTAGGAGGAACGATGTGGGGCGCCGCCCCACACCCCGCCAGTTTTACGAGTTCGCTACGCGACCTCGGTTAACAAATTGGTTTTGCACCAAAGGTGCAAATTTGCTTCGCAAACCCCAATTTGTTACAG
>JAZTWS010000201.1:0-3365 GCA_045636005.1 Eubacteriales bacterium
TCAATATTGTTATATGTTGTTTCGTTAGGTTCAGTGGCTTCATTATTGTTTGATGTGGTGCTTTCAAGTTCTGTTAACTTGTTGGTTTCTTCTTTGATATTATCTGTCGTAGTTTGAGCTATATCATCAGAGGGAAAATTAGTTGGCTCTGGAGACGGAGAAGTCATTACGCCTACGAACAATAATACAACAGACAATATGATTGCAACAATAGGTTTGATATTTCGCTTTTGCAAAAAAGAGTCTATGAAAGGTAGCGGAAACATCAAAACAGCGGCGCAAAGTAAAAACAGACTTGAATAATGGAATCCATTTGCCCATGCAAATATAGCGAAACAGCCGCCGACAATCCATCTTACAATGGTCGACTTCTTTTTGGGTGCTTGGTTCTTAGGATTTTTGTTCGATGAGGTAATCATTTCGGATGACATATTTGTATTAGAATCCTTTCCTTCTGCTTGTGGATTTTTTGTTGATTTTTGCTTTTTTGTTTTTGGGGAATGATGTGCTTATTATTGTCTTTATGCACCAATAAAGTCCATAGGATATGGCATATATCATCCATCCGCATAGAATCATCGTATACCACATCAATTGGAATATAGCGACAAGCATTACAAGCAAAGACATCCATATAGCGTTCTTCTTGTTCAAACGTATTCCGATGCCTAACCTAAAGCCGCCAAATTGAGCCATTGTTTTCGAAAGACTGATAAACATAATACCCTCCAAACAAAAAGTGCGCCTCATTGAGAGACGCACGAAAAACGTCTCCCTCAATGTTGCGACACATTTTCCACTATGACAAGGGGAGAGAGTACATTTTTACCTATGTTACTCCCTTGTTAGTGGAAATATTCAAATGTGTCGCGCATATATTATATCACGATTTATACTCTTTGTCAATCAAAAATGATAAGATGGTTTGGATTTAATGTCTGAAAACAGAAGATTTGCCTTTGTTTCATAATTTTATTGTTTAATCAAAAATTTGAAAAAGTTTCAAAGACAAGAAAAAGAAAAGGACTTTCTTGCGAAAGTCCTTTTTTATCATTTTGTTTAGATATTACTTACTGATATTCGGCAAACTTGCGGCGGCGATCGACTGTCCTACGCGACGGCTGCTCTCATCGGGAAGGTGGATCGTGATCTTTTCGGCAAGCTCGGGGAATTCCTCGGCGAGAACTTTCTGCGCGTTCTTGTGAAGAATGCTTCCGCCCTCACCCGAGGATACGCGGCCCATCAGGAGAACGTGCTTGATATCGTAGAATATCGCGTAATAAGCGACGGCGTAGCCGAAATAGGCACCGATGGTCTCGTAGATCTTGGCGGCGCACTCGTCGCCCTCTGCCATAAGGCCCTGAACCACCTTGAGCTTCTCGGCGGGAGACGCGCTCTCGTCAAGCTCGATTCCTGCGGCAGGGCAGAGCTTGATCACCGAATCCTGCGAGAAATACTTCACGCCGCAGCCGTAGTCACCCGACCACTCGTCAAGCATAGCCTCCTTGTTGTAGTCGGCAGGTACGAAGGCAAGCTCGTTGAGCCAGCCCGTGATGTTTCCGTTTCCGTCCACATAGCCGCCTGCCTCGCTCGTTCCCATAGCAACGCCGAGAACGTTGGTGTCGCCAAGATCCATGGCACCTGCCAGGGCCGTGACGTCGCCGTCGTTGGCAACCTCGATCGGAACATTGCCAAGCTCCTTGGCGATGTCGGTATAGATATTCTTAACGACTTTCTCAAAGGCCTCGGGATTTTCGTTCTTTACCTTGAGGAAAAGGGAAGAGGTCATAATACGGTTGCCGATCACAACGCCCGCAGTGGATACGCCGATGGCGTCAACTCTGGGCATCTTGGAAGCCGCCGTCTTCATGGCCTCCATAATACCATCATAATGATACTTGGGATCGTTCTGCAGCTTCGGGGACCAAACGACCTCCTCGGAATAGGTGGCCTCCCCCTCCACGACGGCACTAACCTTACGGTCGCTTCCGCCGGCGTCAAAGCCGATGCGGCAACCGTCAAGATGACGGCCAACGGGCGCTGCCGTTTCGTTGGCAACGGGAGCCTTTTCAAAGGGTACGTGGATCACCTCAAACGGCGCCTCATAAACGCCGGACATAAACTCGCGGTCAAACGCGCGGATTCCGCTCTCCGAATAATCGACTTTTATCTGATCGGCAATTACCTTTGAGCCTGCAATGATAATTTTATAACTGCCGCGTGTCCAAAGAAGCGTTTTCACGATTCTCTCAACAAATGCATGATTTTCTTCGTCGTGTCCCGTACCGTCCTTAAATACCTCAACGGTAAATACGGAGGTAAGACCGTTGTTTCTCTCAAGACCAATCGTGAGTGTCTCGCCGCCCTCTGCCTTAACTGCGGCTTCAAAATCGCGGTATACTACCGCCATCGGCATAAAGCCGGGATCAAGTGGTGCGTTCACTTTAAGCTTCATAAATTGTCTTTCCTTTCTTTATTGTCTTTATTATATTTATATTTTCGTCTGTGATCAGGATGTCCGCGTCCTTTCCTTCCGTGAGCGAACCGATGCGATTGTCGCAACCGATCGCTTTTGCAGGATTCAGAGATGCCATTTTGAAGACTTCATATACAGGAAGATCGGTGTGGTCAAGCACGTTCTTTACCGCATGATTGAGCTTCAAAACGCTTCCCGCGATGGTTCCGTCCGTGAGGCGACACTCGATTCCCTTGAGGAAGATCGGCTGTCCGCCAAGGTCGTATTCGCCGTCGGGCATGCCGCCCGCGCGCGTGCAGTCGGTGATCAGCACCGTCTTATCGCCCTTCAGCTTGGCAATGATCGCGTAGAGGCCGGGGTTGATGTGGAAGGTGTCGGCAATCACCTCAACCGAAACGTGATCCGAGGCGAGAGCCGCGCCGACAACACCGGGATTTCGGTGAGCCAATGCCGACATCGCATTGAAGAGATGCGTTGCGTGTTTGACACCGTCCTTGGCAGCCTGCATGGCTTCCTCGAACGAGGCGGCGGTATGCCCCATGGAAACGAGCACGTTCGATTCTGCCGCAAGTCTCTTGATGCACTTGTGGCCCTCGTCCATTTCGGGTGCGAGTGTAACCGACGTGATGATGTCCGAATTTTCAAGAATAAAGTCGGCATCGGGGGCGAGAATGTTTTCCTCTGCCTGCGCGCCCTTTTTCGAAGGATTGATAAACGGCCCCTCCGCGTGAACGCCGAGAATCTCCGCGCCGTCCCACGTCTTGCTTTGCTCCTTGAGAGAGCGCACGGTGTTAAGTGCGGCTACGATCTCGTCTTTGGCAACCGTCATGGTCGTGGGAAGAAAGGCGGTGACTCCGTTTTGGGCAATGCCGTAAGCCATTTTCTTCAG
>JAZTWS010000202.1:0-8388 GCA_045636005.1 Eubacteriales bacterium
ATATGTACAGTTCTTATCATCTCCTAACCATATAAAGCCTGTAATCATAAAAAAGCAAGGAACCGCCCAAGTCATAAGAACTGTAGAAAGCTGCATTGACATAGTTGCTATAGAAGATACACCGTCAGAATATGTTAATGAGGCAGAGGTCACATGAATAATCACAACGGCAAAAGCACTTATAATTCTTAAATAGTCTATATTAACATAACGTTTATTCATAGAAATCTCCTAAACTTCAAGCAAATTTTGTCTTTTTAATTTCAATACATTTTGATCGAAAACAAGCCAAGCAACGATCCCACCCCATAAACGATATGGAAAAGCGGGTAAAGCCATACGGTGACCAAGCCGCATTTTGCGGGCTTGACTGAAACGAACGAAAAGTATACGTCAAGCAACAAATACGCCCCCATTTCGGCGGCAAACGCCCACCAAAAGATCGGGAAAAAGACCGAAAAAAGCGGCAAAACGATCAGCGACATAAGAAAAGCAAACGGGATAAAGTGCCGCATACTCATGGCCTTTGGATTTTCGCGCAACGTATGGAAAAGCGCGTTTCCGTTTTGAAGCGCCATCTTCAAAATACCGCTTACGGTGTCGCGACAAAAGTAGCGAAAGCGAATGTCCTCGGCAAGCCAGATCTTGCCGCCGCTTTCGCGGATTCGAGCGTTCATGTCGTTATCCTCGCTGCGAAGCAGCTTGGTGTTAAACAACCCCACACGATCAAATACCTCTCTGCGAAAGGCACCGAACGGAACGGTATCCACGTAGCGGTTGCCGTTTCCCGTGCGAAAATCCGAGCCACCTACACCGAATTTTGTAGAAAGCATGGCAGAGATCGCCTGTCCCACAAAGCCGTTCGCCGAGGTCTCGGCAACACCGCCTACGTTGTCGGCGTCGGTCGTATCAAGGTAGTGTACGCATTTTTCAATATAGTCGGAATAATATTCCGCGTGTGCGTCAAGACGAATGATATATTCGCCCCTTGCCCGCTCGATCGCCATATTCAACGCATACGGCGTTTTTCTCTTTTCATTGTGAAGCAGCACAATGGGGTACTCGTCCATATAACGCTCAATGATCGCAACGGTTCGGTCGGTAGAATTGCCGTCCGCCAAAATCCACTCGGTTTTTTCCATGGGATAGGTTTGCTTGGTCAAGGAAGTTATAAATTTCTCTATGTACTTTTCCTCGTTATACAACGGAACAATAACCGAAACTCTCACATTTTCCATGTCTTAACTCCACTCATACATTCAATTCCTCGGTCACTTCGTCCTTTTCAGGAGCCACGTAATCCCCCTTATACTCCTTACCCAATACCGCAAAGACGGTCATGAACATGACCTTGATGTCTCCCCAAAAGCTAAAAGCTTCGATAGCTTTGAGGTTATAGTACATCTTCGCGGGAAGGACCTCCTCCACATAGACCTTGTCGGTGTCCTCGGCGGCATCAAGAAGCTCGGCCTCATCTTTATAGTAGATGCTGGCAAGGCTTGTTACACCTGCGGGGAGAAGGAAGGTCGCCATCATTTCGGGGGTATACTGTTCGGTATATTTCGGCACCTCGGGGCGCGTGCCCACAAAGGTCATCTTACCGCGAAAAACATCAATGAGCTGGCTGACCTCGTCCAATCGGCATTTGCGTACGATCTTTCCCACGCGCGTTACGCGCGCGTCACCGCTCACGGTGACCTGCGAGCCGCGGTCGGCGTTCTGCACCATCGAGCGAAACTTAAAAATGCGGAATTTTTTATTGTACTGCGTCACGCGCGTCTGTCGGTAAAAAACGGGGCCGCGACTGTCAAGCTTAATGGCGATCGCCAAAATCAGAAAAACGGGCGACAGGATAAGCAACATCAAAAAAGAAACCGCCACGTCAAATACACGCTTGAAAAAGAGCGCGGCCCTTTTCTTTTGGAGAAGGTCGTAGTATTTCCGAACCTCCTCGGTCTGCATCTCGGGAGGAAGTGCCTCCCATTTTATCAGCTTCACTTATATGTACTCCTTCAAAACCTCTGCATACTGTTCGATCACATAGGCAACGTCTTCATCCGTAAGGCAGGTATGAAGCGGCAGGGTGATCTCGTTTGCAAAATGCGCGTAGGCATTCGGGTAATCGGCAATATCAAAGCCTAATTTCTTATACGCCGTGTGCATGGGAAGCGGCTTATAATGCACGTTACAAGCCACACCGCGCTCGGCCATCTTGGTGATGACCTCATTTCTCTGCTCAAGCGTTGCACCGGGAATTCTCGTCAGATAAAGATGTCCCGAGGATTCCCACGCATCCGTATAATGCGCAAGCACCTCGACGCCAAGAGGCCGGAGGGCCGCGTCATACTTCTCGATGATCTCTTTGCGGCGCGCAAGCATTTCGGGATAGCGCTCAAACTGCCTAAGTCCGATTGCCGCCGCCACGTCGGTCATATTGCACTTGTAGTAAGTGCCGATGATATCGTATTCCCACGCACCAAGCTTGGTTTTGGCAAGCGCGTCCTTGGACTGTCCGTGCAAGCTCAAAAGCTGGAGCTGTTTATAAATATCCTCGTTGGAAATTCCCTCGATCGTACGCCACGTCAGCGCGCCACCCTCGGCGGTGGTCAAATTCTTGACCGCATGGAAGCTAAAGCTGGAAAAATCCGCCACCGAGCCGATCCTTCTTCCCTTCCACACAGCACCGAACGCGTGTGCCGTGTCGGCCATGACCGCCACGCGACCGATGGCCGCCTGGATCTCGCCGTTTGGCTTGAACAAATGCTTTTTGCGCTCCACGATCTCAAAAATGCGATCGTAGTCACAGGGAATGCCCGCAATATCCACGGGAATGACCGCCTTGGTCTTCTCAGTGATGGCCGCCTCCAACGCATCGTAGTCCATCTCAAGACTATCCTTCTGCGTGTCGATCAAAACAATCTTCGCGCCCACGTGATCAATAACCGACGCCGACGCCGTATAGGTGTACGCCGAGGTAATCACCTCGTCTCCCTCGCCAATGTCAAGGAGACGGAGCGCCATTTCGGCACAAGCCGTCTGGGAATTGAGACATACGCACTTTTCCGTGCCAACCCATGCGGCAATATTTTTTTCAAGCTGCTTGGTTCTCGGCCCCGTCGTGATCCAACCCGAACGAAGCGCTGCTACGACCTCCTCGATCTCGCTTTCGCTGATATCGGGGGGACTGAAAGGAATATTTTTTTTGTTCTCGGTCATAACGTATATCATCCTTTGCCATAAATTTGCGAAACGCCGCATGATTTTAGACATAATTTTTCATTTTATCATTAGATATAATAATACTTATACATTATACACTACAAATCTTTTTTTGTCAAGATATCCGCGCCGTTTTCATGTTACAAAGGCATGGTTTTTTCTCCATTGTTCTGCATTTTTTAATCATTTTGTACAAAAAAGCCGTTCCAAAAAGAATCCATCGAAAATCCCTAAAATAATATAGCAAAAAAACTTGAAAAAGCGCAAAAAAAGTATTATAATAAATACAATACAAAAAGGAGAGTTTGTCTTATGTACGAAGAAATAAAAAATGCGGCACGCACCGCCGTTTTGGAGCTGATCGAGGTCGCGGGACTGAACGCGGGCGACATTCTGGTGGTCGGTTGCTCGTCATCCGAGATCGTGGGTGACACCATCGGCAAGGGTTCGACCTTTGAGGCAGCCGAGGCCGTTTTTGCCGCGATCTATCCCGAGTTGAAAATGAGAGGGATTTTCCTTGCCGCACAGTGCTGCGAGCATCTCAACCGCGCGATCATCACCGAGCGCGCCTGTGCCGAAAAATACGGTCTTGAGGCCGTTTGTGTTGTTCCAAAGCCCAAGGCTGGCGGCTCCTTTGCCACCGCGGCTTACGCGGCGCTCGAAGCTCCCGTTGCTCTTGAGCATATCCGCGCACACGCCGGCATGGATATCGGCGGCACACTGATCGGCATGCATCTGAAGGAGGTTGCCGTCCCCGTAAGACTCTCGCTCTCCAAGATCGGCGAGGCCATTCTTCTCGCAGCGCGCACGCGCCCGAAATACATCGGCGGCCCCCGCGCTCAATACGAATAAAGGAAACGATATGAAGCTTATTATTCTTGACAAATGTACCGTAACCAAAGGTGACGTCGATCTCTCGCCGCTTGAAGCATTCGGCGAGGTAGAATATTACGATCTTCTCTCCAAGGACGAGATAAAAAAGGTTCTTGTGGGAGCCGACGCCGTAGTCTGCAACAAAGCGCGACTTGACGCCGAGATCATCGAGTGCTCGACACTAAAATTCATCGGCCTGTTTGCCACAGGCTACAATAACATTGATGTGGAGGCGGCCAAGCGGCGCGGGATCGTCGTTTGCAACGTGCCCGGCTACTCGACCGACTCGGTGGCACAGCTCACCGTGTCCTTAATGCTTGAGCTGGCGGGCAATGCTTCGGCATACGCTCGCTCGGTGGCGGCAGGCGATTGGAAACGCTCGAAGCAATTTTCCTACTTTTTCGCGCCCATTACCGAGCTGAAGAACAAAACACTCGGCATCTACGGCCTCGGTACCATAGGTCTTGCCGTGGCCAAGGTGGCGCTTGCCTTCGGCATGAAGGTCATTGCCTACTCAAGAACGCCCAAAAGAATCGAGAACATTCGTGACGTAGACCGCGAAACGCTTTTCCGCGAAAGCGATTTTCTCTCGCTTCACTGCCCCTTAAACGCGGAAAGTGCGCTTGCCGTCAACGCCGAAACGCTTGCCCTGATGAAGCCCACGGCATATCTCATCAACACCGCGCGCGGCGGCATCGTTGACGAAAAGGCACTTGCCGATGCGTTGGAGCAAGGGCGGATCGCAGGCGCGGCACTTGATGTTCTGACCGAGGAGCCCATGGCGGAAAATTGCGTATTGTTTGGCGTCAAAAACTGCATTATCACGCCGCACATTGCGTGGGCGGCGTACGAGACGAGAGTGCGCCTTGTTGACCTCGTAGCCAAAAATCTCGAGGCCTTCGCGGGCGGAAAGCCGATCAACGTCGTAAACGGCAACTGATGTTTACAGAAAAATCCGAGCCAAAGCTTTCATAGCTTTGGCTCGGATTTTATGTTATTCCTCGGCCACAAGCTGCTAAAATATTGACAACCCCCTCTCTCTATGCTATACTGATCTTACTATTCGTAAAGGAGAGATAGCATGGGACTTTTCAACAAGCTCGGACAATGCAAGGAATACCGAAGCGGCGTCAAGCACTGCACCTTCAACCCTGACGGGCCCGGCGTTGTGCGTATCCACTTGATACCGCCAAAATTTAGGCTTTTCGGCAATCCCGATCACATCGTGATATTAAACGGATATTATTTGTTGCCGCTTGGGTACTCGTGGGCGATAACCCTTTCGTCCTTTATGAACGAGATAAACGCCTTTCCCGATCAAGAGATTTCGGAAAACGATTACGAAAAAATCGTGAAAAAAACGGTGGCAAAGGTGCGCCGTGTCTACCCGATGACCCCCACGGAGGAGATCCGCGAGGATCTATTGGATATGTTAGATATCCTTTTTGCCGTGGCAAGAGGCGAGGAAACCGAAGTAGATATCGGCAGACTTTCCATTCGAAAATACGCCAAACATATGACTGCGCCCCACCGCGTCGATCTTATGGTAAGTGCCATGACCGACGGCGATGGACAGTGGAAATGCAACCAAAAATGCCTTTTCTGCTATGCGGCAGGCGAGGCCATGGCTAAAAGTCGCGAGCTTACGACGGAAGAATGGATCGAGGCCATTGAAAAACTCAAAAAGGCAGGCGTGGCCATGCTGACCTTCACGGGCGGTGAGCCGACCTTGCGAGACGATCTTTGCGACTTGATCGAACGTGCAAAATGGTTTGTGACCCGCCTCAACACCAACGGCGTGCGGCTTACCGAGGAGCTTTGCGCGGGACTGCGGCAAGCAAGCCTTGACAGTGTGCAGATCACGCTTTATTCACACAGCGCGGACGTGCATAACGCGCTCGTTGGCTGTGAGCATTTTGCCGACACGGTCAACGGCATAAAGAATGCGATAAAAGCGGGACTTGACGTAAGCATCAATACGCCTCTTTGTAAAAAGAACGCCGACTATCTTTCAACGCTTGCGTTTATTCGGTCGCTCGGCGTCCGCTTCGTTACGGTCAGCGGTCTCATTTGTACGGGTACGGCGGAGATCAACCATACGGATTACGACCTTTCTTCCGACGAGCTTTTCGCCATCGTGAAGAAAGCCAAGGCCTACTGTGCCGAAAACGGCATGGAGATCGACTTCACCTCCCCGGGACTTATTGACGCAAAAAAACTTGCTTTGCTTGAAATGAACGTCCCCTCTTGCGGTGCTTGCCTTTCCAATATGGCCATCGCCCCCGACGGCGAGGTCGTTCCCTGTCAAAGCTGGTTGCGCAGCGGCTCGAGCCTCGGAAACATTTTAACCGATAAGTGGACGCGCATTTGGCACGCTCCCGCTTGCGTCAAGCTTCGCGCCATGACCGACGAGGAAGCCCTTACCTGTCCTTTTCGAAAGGAGGGTGTAAAATGAAAAAGAAAGCCAAGGAAACCTACGATTTTTCGCCCGAAACCGTGGCAAGAAAAAGAAAATTCCCTCTCTTTAACAAAATTCTCATCGGCGTTCTTCTGGTGGCACAGATCGTGTGTCTTTTGGTGATTCTCTTTTATCAGCCAAAGCCGCAAGACATCATTGAGGACTACACGATATACATAATGCCACAGGATGATGGAAGTCTTGACATCGAATACCGCTTCACATGGACGCCTCTTGATCCCAAGGAGCCTTTGACTTGGGTGGAAATCGGCATGGCCAACGAATATTTTACAATTCATGACTATTCCGATAACATCCGCCAAGCCAAGCGATACGTTGACGACGAGGGCTATTGCTATGCGCAGCTCTATTTTGTGCAGCCGTACACCCAAGGTTCCACCCTTGATTTCTCTTTTACGGTCAATCAAAAACAGATCCTCGCCACCGACGGCACCGAGGTCTTTTACGAATTCATCCCCGGATGGTTTAACTATACGCAGGTCAAGAACTTCACCTTCTATTTCTATAAATACGGAGACATCGCCTCCTTCAATGGCGACGACCAGGACCATGATTGGCTGATTTGGGAAGGTAGCCTTGACTACGGCAACGCCGTAAGAATTCGCGTCAATTATAACGAGTTCGATGCACACACGGTAAAGTACCGCCGTTTTGACGGCGAAGGGCTCTACAATGGCCTTGCCTCTGAAAAACACGGCTCCACGATTATGATGATCTTCCTTATGGTATGTATGCTGATCGTTGAGATCGGCATTCTCGACGCCTATATTTCCTATCACAGAGGCCGCGGCTTCCTTCGCGGCTACGGACACCCCGTACACACTTACGGGCGCGTAAATCCTCACTATACGCGTGCGGCAAACCAACACCGCAGCCATAGCGGCGGTGGCGGCCGAGGATGCGCTTGCGCCTGTGCCTGCGCTTGTGCGGGCGGCGGCCGTGCAGGATGCAGCCAAAAGGATACCTATCGTATTCCCAAACGAAGATAAAAGCTTTTTGGGTGAGGTTTATAATAAGCTTACTAACAAAATCCATTAAAAACAAAATCTGCCGAGTTAATCTCGGCAGATTTTGTTTTTATAGCTTAATTTTTATAACTTAATTGGTGCGAATTTCTGCGCCGGTGGTCTTTGCAATTCGTTTCAGCACGCTGTTCGCAACCTGCTCGATCTCATCACCCGTGAGTGTCTTTTCGTCTGAGCCTATAACAAAGCGGATCGTAACGGATTTCTTACCCGCGGGGATCTGCTTGCCCTTGTACTCGTCAACAAACTCAACTCCACGGAGAAGCTCGTTCTTCTTCGCCATTACAGCACCGTAAATGTCATCCCACTTGACCATAGAGTCCACAAGGAAGGAGATGTCGTAATTATTAATCGGGAATTCGGGCATACGGCCAAAGCGATTGGTTCTCGACTTGAAGGGTACGAGCGCGTCCATATCCAGCTCAACGAGAACGGCGGAAAGCACCTTGATACCGCAAGCGAGAGCCGCCTTCTTGGAAAGAAGGGCAAGATCTCCTATCTTCTTTCCGTCAAGCATAATATTGAGCCATACCGTATCGTCGGCCCAATAAGGCTTTTCTGCCTTCTCAAAGGTGAAGCCTTCCATATGGGTAAAGCGCGGCATGGAGCCGATAACACCCTTCGCTCTGCGGAAAAGGTCGGAAATATTGTCAGACGAGCCAACGAATGCGCATCCGAGATGCTTCTTCTGCTCCGGAAGCTTCTCGCCCTCATAGTCGGATGTGTAATTCCGGTCAAGGAAGATCTGCGCCTCCTCGAAAATATCAAACTCGTCAAAGTTACGCTCGTTCT
>JAZTWS010000203.1:0-2177 GCA_045636005.1 Eubacteriales bacterium
TACGGCAAGGCCGCACCTTTGAAACGAAATGAAGAAATGGTAGAGCTTTGCGATGAGGTGCTTGTCATTTGGGACGGCGTGTCCCGCGGTACGAAATATACCATAGAGTGCGCCAAAAGAAAAAATAAACCGCTCCGCGTGGTGATCGTTCAGAACGGGCAAATAAATTGAAGCTTGTCGGTGACTTCGCGGCTACGCTTGCACCCGTAACAAATCGCGGTTTGCGTTAGCAAATACGGCACTTTTAGTGCCGGAAGCGATTTGTTAACGGAGATCGCGAAGCGAACTCGTAAAATCAAAATTTGAAGCACATCTTGAATTTTTCCGAGAAATATGGTAAAATAGAGCAGATTTCATAAGGGGGTTGTGAGCATGGCAAAAACAACGAGGAAAAAGAAAAAACCGAGTATATTGTTGTCGCTGATCGTCCTTGTGCTGCTTGTGATCGGTGCGTGGCGCGGTGGATTTTTTGAGGATACGCGTTCGCACGAGCCGGTGGAGGGTACGCTTGAGGTGCATATCGTGGACGTGGCGCAGGCCGACTGCACGCTTCTTTTGTGCGAGGGCGGCAACGTTCTTATCGACGCCGGAGACGTGGAAACGGCCGACGAGGTGGAGGCTTATCTGAAGGCGCTCGGCATTACGACCTTGGAGTATGCCATCTTCACGCATCCCGATGCCGACCACATCGGCGGCGCGGCCACGGTGATTTCGAATTTTGACGTGAAGAACGTCATTCTGCCTGCGCTTCATGAGGGCGACGTGCCGACCACCAAGGTCTATGAACGTATGATCACGGCTCTTGAGGAAAAAGAAAGCACGCGCGTGATCGCGGCCGAGGCGGGGGCGGAATATGCGATTGGCGAGTTGAAAATGAAGATACTCGCGCCGCTCTCGGATAATTATTCCAACATCAACGACTACAGCGTTACGGCACGCTTTGATTTTGGCGAAAGCTCGTTTCTCTTTACGGGTGACGCGCTGGAGAAGTCCGAGGGTGAGATGGTTTCGCACTATCCCGCAAGCGAGCTTCGCGCCGACTTTTTCCAGGCGGGTCATCACGGTGCAAGCAATGCGAACACTCTTGATTTCATTCGTGCGGTCTCCCCGAAGATCGTGGCGGTCTCTTGCGGACGCGATAACAAATACGGACATCCCACAGCCGAGGCACTCGCTTCGTTTGCGGCGGTGAATGCTACCGTTTACCGTACCGACGAGCTGGGAACGATGATCTTTATTTCGGACGGAAAGGAGATCGTGAAAAAATGAAACGGGTCTTGATTACGGGCGGCTCGCGCGGCATTGGCGCCGCGTGCGTGCGCCGCTTTGCCGAGGAGGGCAACCGCGTTGTCTTCCTATATAATAAGAGCGAGGACGAGGCTATGGATCTTTCGATGGAGACGGGGGCCTTCGCCATGCAATGTGACGTCTCGGACGCGGCCGCGCTGAAGAAGACGCTTGCGGAGGCCGAGCGCGCGCTTGGCGGTGCGATCGACGTTCTCGTGAATAACGCGGGTGTGTCGCTTATCAAGCTGCTTGCGGACACGACCGACGAGGAGATGCTCTCGGTCTACCGCACCGATCTTTTGGCGGCCACCGTTGCCTGCCGAGAGGCTTCGCGCGGCATGGTGCGCGCGCAAAGGGGGTATATCGTCAATATCGGTTCGGTTTGGGGCAGAGTTGGTGCGTCCTGTGAGGCCGTCTACTCGGCGGCAAAGGCAGGGCTTCGCGGACTGACGCAGGCACTTGCCAAGGAGCTTGGCCCCTCGCATATCACCGTGAACTGCGTTGAGCCGGGTGTGATCCTCACCGACATGAACGCCGCGCTTGACGGCGAAACGCTCACGGCGCTTTGCGACGAAACACCGCTCTGTCGGCTCGGTGAGCCGCGTGATATTGCCGAAATCGTGTTTTGGCTGACGTCGGGCAAGGCGGATTTCATCACGGGACAGTGCATCGGCGTGGACGGCGGATTTGGGCTATAAAATTTTTTGAAAAAAGTTGAAAAAATTTCAAAAAACCTATTGACAAGGCTTAAAGAAAGTGATATAATAGTCAGGCTCACCGCGAGAGCGGGTGGGTAAACGGTCATTGAAAATTGAACAACAAAGAGGAAAGTACAAGCATATAGTATGTGCGAGACGGAACTCGAAAATTCCTAGAAGAGAATACTACTC
>JAZTWS010000204.1:0-2167 GCA_045636005.1 Eubacteriales bacterium
GATAGCTCGGGGCTTGGCTTACTTATGGGACGCTATAAGAAAATGCAAGAGATTGGCGGCGAGATGATCCTGCGGAACCCCAATGCATCGGTTCTTAAAATTTGTCATCTTGCGGGTCTTGGCCGACTCATTAAAATCGAAACGAAAGTATAGGAGAATATAAAATGAAACGAACAGAAAAATTGGGAAATCCCATAAACTGCATCAAGCTGGTTCTTCCTTCCCATTCGGTAAACGAGGGAATTGCTCGTGCGGTCATGGCGTCCTTTTGCGCCCATCTGGAACCGACAGCCACCGACATTGCCGACGTGAAATGCGCGGTTTCGGAGGCGGTGACCAACTGTATCGTTCACGCCTATAAAAACGAAACGGGCATGATATACATAACCGCCGAAGCCTTTGCAGACGCTACGGTAAAGATTACGGTTCGCGACAAGGGATGCGGTATTGCCGACGTAAAGCAAGCGCGCGAACCTCTCTTTACTACGGACGCCGAGAACGAAAGAAGCGGCCTTGGCTTTACCGTGATGGAAAGCTTTATGGACAAGCTTTCCGTGCGATCAAAGGAGGGCAAAGGAACTACGGTGATCATGTGGAAGCGCTTTGGGTCCTTGGCTAAGGAATGAGGTTGTGAAAGAAACGAAAGGGGCGAGTGAAATGGCGATACCCGCACTCGACAAATATGCCCAAAACCGAGAACTGCTTCGTTTGGCACAAAGCGAAGACCCAAAAGAGTCCTCACGAGCTACCGAAACATTGATACGCAACAATATGGGGCTCGTTCGAAGCGTCGCCATACGCTTTCGCGATCGAGGCACCGAGACCGAGGATCTCATTCAGATCGGAACCATCGGCATGATCAAGGCCATTCGCAGCTTTGAATTGGAGAGGGATACTACGTTTTCGACCTACGCAGTTCCGCTTATTATCGGAGAGATCCGAAGACATTTGCGTGACGACGGCTTAATCAAGGTCAGTCGTACCCAACGGAAGCTTGGGGTGGATCTGATGAAGGCGCGTAACCGCATTTTAACGGTTGATGGCAGGGAGCCAAGCATATCCGAGTTGGCTGCGCTTTGTCAGGTGAGCGTCGAGGAGGCGGCAACGGCGCTTGACTCTATTTCGCCTGTCACCTCGCTTTCCGAGGGGATTGGAGACGGAGATACAAGCTTGACGCTGGAAAGCCGCATTGCCGATACGGAAAACGATATTGAGCATCTGTCGGATAGTATTGCTCTCGGACAGGCCATCGGAAAGCTTTCTCCTATTTGGAAAAAAATTTTGGTCTTGCGCTATTTTAAAAACATGACGCAACAGGAAACGGCCAATTTCTTGGGACTTTCACAGGTCAAGGTGTCTCGCGAGGAAAAAAAGATCATGGAATTTTTGCGTCAAGAGCTTGCGGTATAAGAAAAAGAGATCTGTCAAAATCGGCAGATCTCTTTTTTGAACTTAAATTATAAACGGTCAGCAAAATCGGTGGCCAGCTTGTCGCAGCGCTCGTTATACGGATGTCCGTTGTGGCCGCGCACCCAAACGAAGCTTACCTTGTGAATTTCAAGTAAGGCAAGAAGTCTTTCCCAAAGATCCGGATTGAGAGCAGGGGACTTGTCGGCTTTTTTCCAGCCCTTTGCCTTCCAAGAGGTCGCCCAGCCTTTCGTAATCGAGTCGATCATATATTTGGAATCGGAACAAAGCGTGACTTCGCAAGGCTCCTTTAGAAGCTCAAGTGCCGAAATGGCCGCCATCAGCTCCATGCGGTTGTTTGTGGTCTCACGTTCGCCGCCGCTGATCTCTTTCTCGTGCTCGCCGTAAACCAAAATAGCACCAAAGCCGCCCTTACCGGGGTTACCGCGGCAAGCTCCATCGGTATATATATCTACGTGTTTCATGCCCGTACCTCTTTTCTCTAATACTATACTAATACTATAATGTTAACACAAAATATTGGAAAAATCAATAATTTCGGCAAAATTGCTTGACAATTTTGTATAGGGTATAGTATAATTTTCTTATTAACGAAAAGAGAGGACGCAATATGGCTCAAAAAACCATGGTCAAAGAGGAAATGCTCCACGAAGAGCAGGTAACGCCCCCAGTCCCCAAAAAGAAGAGGCGTCGCCGTCTTGGCGACCGCTCCCAGGGAAGAAAGCTGAGAACCATTTCT
>JAZTWS010000205.1:0-9613 GCA_045636005.1 Eubacteriales bacterium
GACCTCATTTTATGTTTCGCAGATACAAACGGAAGCCTTCCCCTTTGGGGAAGGGGGACCGCGTTTAGCGGTGGATGAGGTTTGGGAACATTATTTTTTGAAAGAGCAAACAGTTCGATAAATCAAAATTTAGCGTTAAGAATGCGCTTTTATTGTATCACAATTTTTGTATTTGCGCAAGAATTTTTTGAATTCTTTGTGAAAAGGCGACAAGCACTCTTGACAAATGGACGAAAAAAGTGTACAATAAACGGTGTATATCATAATATTGCGTAGGTTTACTCCGTAAGTTCATGATAAATACAAAAATTTAAGAAATTGAGAAAAAACAGGAAAAAGGAGGTGTACTATGGGATCACCAATGGAAAACTTCGTCGGTGAAGGGGGACTTTCCCCAATCGTCGTTATCGTTGCAGGTGCCGTGGCGCTGGTTCTCGGTCTTTTGATCGGAATTCTTGTTGGCCGTGCGCTGCGAAAGAAATTTGCCGAAAGCAAGATCGGCTCGGCCGAAAAGGAAGCCAAGCGTCTTTTGGACGAGGCGGCAAAGGATGCCGAGACCAAGAAGAAGGAAACGTTGCTTGAGGCCAAGGAGGAGATTCTCCGCCAGCGGAACGAAGCCGAGCACGAGCTGAAGGAAAGACGCAACGAGATCACGCGAACCGAGCGCCGTTTGACGCAGAAGGAAGACAACATCGACAAAAAGGCCGACGCGCTTGACCGCAAGAACGAAGTTCTTGAGAAGAAGCTGAAGGAGGCCGACGTCGTAAAGGAGCAGATCGAAGAGGTTCTCTCCCAGCACAAGAAGCGACTCGAGGAGATCGCGGGCATTACCGCGGACGAGGCGCGCGAGGAGCTGATGCAGCGCGTGGAGTCCGAGATGACGCACGAGATCGCGCAGAGAATGGACGAGCTGGAGGCGCAGTTCAAGGAAGACGCCGACGAAAAGGCAAAGAACTATATCGCACTTGCGATTCAGAGATGTGCCGCCGACCACGTGGCAGAGACCACGATCTCGGTCGTGCCGATTCCCAGTGAGGACATGAAGGGCCGCATCATCGGCCGTGAGGGACGAAACATTCAGAAGCTTGAAACGCTTACGGGCGTGGAGCTGATCATCGACGACACGCCGGAGACCATTACGCTGTCGGGCTTCGATCCGGTTCGCCGTGAGATTGCAAGACTGACGCTGGAGAAGCTGATCGCCGACGGACGTATTCATCCGACGCGCATTGAGGAAACGGTGGAGAAGTCCACCAAGGAGGTCGAGACCGCCATTAAGCAGGCGGGTGAGCGCGCTACCTTTGAGGTGGGCATTCACGGCCTTAACCCCGAGCTGATTCGACTGCTCGGTCGTCTTCGTTACCGTACGAGCTACGGTCAGAACGTACTTAAACACTCCATCGAGGTGGCCTTTATTGCGGGCATGCTTGCCGACGAGCTTGGCGAGGATAGCACCGTGGCGCGCCGCGCAGGACTTCTGCACGACATCGGCAAGGCCTTCCCGCACGATGTGGAGGGCTCGCACGTTCAGATCGGCGTAAACGTGGCCAAGAAGTACCGCGAGAGCCGCGAGGTGGTTCACGCGATCGAGGCACACCACAACGACGTGGAGGCCAAGACGGTCATTGCGATCATCGTGCAGGCGGCCGACGCCATTTCGGCGGCAAGACCGGGCGCACGTCGCGAGGATCTGGAGAACTACATCAAGCGTCTGGAGGAGCTGGAGGAGATCGCCAAGAGCTTCGGCGGCGTCGAGAAGGCGTACGCTATTCAGGCGGGCCGCGAGATCCGCGTGATGGTCAAGCCCGAGGACGTAAACGACGACGGCATGAAGATCATCGCTCACGATATGGCGAAGAAGATCAAGGAAGAGGTCAAGTACCCCGGCCAGATCAAGATCAACATTATCCGCGAGAGCCGCGCGGTCGATTACGCAAAGTAAGACACTTGGGGCAGAGTCAACGATTGACTCTGCCCTTTTATTATATTCTGTAGACATCCGCCAAATTTGAAGGGTAAAAAGCACCAAAAAAACGAAGGCTTGCGCGAGCGTTCTTGCAAAACGGTTGTGCAAAATGCCGAAATTTGTTGGAAATTACGAAAATTTCGACAAAAGCATTTACTTTATTTTGCAAAAATGATATAATTTTTTTACTCACACTTTGCTATGATAAAGCAAAGGTAAAATATTTGGAGGAAAAGAAAATGAAAAAGATTCTGGCACTCGTACTCGCCGTTCTGCTTTGCGTTTCGATGATCGCGTGCGGCGGCACAAAGAATGACGAAAAGGTCATTAAGATCGGCGTTTTTGAGCCCGCATCCGGTTCGAACGGTGCAGGCGGTAAGCAGGAAACGCTTGGTGTTCTTTATGCAAACTCGGTCGTAGACGAGATCACGGTCGGCGGCGAGACCTATAAGGTTGAGCTTGTAGTTGTGGATAATCAGTCGGACGACGCCAAGGGCGTTACCGCCGCTGCTGAGCTTGTCAGCAAGGGCGTGGTAGCCGTTCTCGGTTCTTACGGTTCTTCGGTTTCGATCGCCGCTTCTCCCACGTTTGAGGAGGCAGGCATTCCCGCCATCGGCGTAACCTGCACCAACACCCAGGTTACCGCAGGCAACAAGCACTACTTCCGTATCTGCTTCCTTGACGATTTCCAGGGCGCAGTTCTCGCAAAGAGAGCTTGGGACCAGGGCATCACCGTGGCTTACACGCTTGCCGAGGTCGGTAATGCATACGACCTTGGTCTTGCCAGCAGCTTCAAGACCGCCTTTGAGGCACTTGGCGGCAAAGTTGTTCCCGCACAGTTCCCCAAGGACACCGCTGACTTCAGCGCATACATTGCAAACGCAACCACTGAAAACGCAGGCGTTATCTTCGCCCCCACCTCCATTAGCTACGCACAGCTGATCATCAAGGAGGCTGCTGCGAAGGGTGTAACCGTTCCGCTTATGGCAGGCGATACTTGGGATAGCAACGTTATCCTCGACGCCGTTAAGGGCACCGACCTCAAGATCGAGGTTACGACCTTCTACCAGGAGGGCGGTAACGCCGAGTTCGATAACGGCTTTAAGGCTTGGCTCAACGCCGAGGGCAACGAGCAGCACCTGACCAACAACGGCGGCAACGACATCGTTGCAGCAGTTACCGCGATGGGCTACGATGCATACTTCACCGTTCTTGAGGCGATCAAGAAGGCAGACTCCATCGATCCCGCAGCAATTAAGGAAGCTCTTTGGGGCACCGTATATAACGGCGTAACCGGCGAGATCAAGTTCGAGCCTGTGAACGGCGACGCAGACAGAAGCGTGGCTTACATCAAGACCGCGAACACCGAAACGGGTCTTTGGGACTTCGTGAAGGAGCAGGGCATCGGCTAATATCGGCCAAATCCCCGCAAATATCGGCTCAGCGCCCAAAAGGGCGCTGAGCCCCTTGTGCTCTTTTGTCGGACTATCGGCAAACCGCCAAAATCGCTTTGACGGCTTTCCGACAGCCTGACGTCTGTTTCGGAAATCCAAAATCAGAAAGGAAAACAACATATGGAATATATTCTTGCCGGCATTACGGCGGGCGGACAGTATGCACTGATCGCCATAGGATATACAATGGTTTACGGCATTTTGCGTCTCATTAACTTCGCCCACGGCGACGTGTTTATGGTGGCGGGGCTTATTATGGTCTACGCCTCGGCCAATCTGCCCTTCTACCTCTCGATCCCGCTTGTGCTGATCCTCACCACGCTTGTGGGCTTTGCGATCGAGCGCGTGGCATACAAGCCCTTAAGGCAGGCCCCCCGCATGTCGTCGATGATCTCGGCGATCGGCGTGTCCTATCTTTTGCAGAACCTCGCGCTTTACATAACGGGCGGTCTGCCCAGGATCTACCCGACCATCAGCCTGCTCTCGGAGAGCATTATCATTCTCGGCGCATCCACCAAGCGCGTCACGCTTTTGACACCTATCCTTACGGTTGCACTTCTCGTGGCACTCGTTTGCCTCATTAAGTACACCAAGGTGGGCATGGCCATGCGCGCGGTTTCCAAGGATTTCGAGACCTCGCAGCTCATGGGCATCAAGATCAACAACGTCATCAGTGCCACCTTCGTCATCGGTTCGTTTTTGGCGGCCGTCGGCTCGGTGCTCTACTTTTCAAGCTATCCCTCGGTCACGCCGATCTCGGGCGCACTGCCGGGTCTTCGCGCCTTCGTGGCGGCGGTCGTGGGCGGTATCGGCTCGATCCCCGGCGCAGTCGTTGGCGGCTTTATCATTGGTATTTGCGAAAATCTGGTCAAGGCAACGGGACTTACCATCTTCTCGGACGCCTTTACCTTCCTGCTTCTGATCGTGATCCTGTGTGTCAGACCCACGGGTATCTTCGGTGAGAAGAATATTGACAAGGTGTGAGGTGCAAGGCATGGAAAAGAAAACAATGAAAAAAGGCACGCTCCTCAATCTTTTGGCACTTCTCGTGCTTTGTGCCGCCATCGTGGTCATCGACCTGACCTCCAACTCCTACGATATGATCGTCAAGGTACTGCAGAAGGTCTGCGTTTACGCGATCGTCGCCGTCTCGATGAACCTTCTCAACGGCTTTACAGGCCTTTTCTCGCTCGGTCAGGCAGGCTTTATGCTGCTGGGCGCGTACACTTGCTCCATTTTCATCATTCCCGTTGAAACGCGCGAGATGGTGTATCAGTTCTCGGGCAAGCCCATTTTGTCGCTTGAGCTTCCGCTTCTCGTGGCCATCCTGCTGGGCGGTCTCGTTGCTGCATTCTTTGCCTTCCTCATCGGTCTGCCGGTTCTGAAGCTGAAAAGCGACTATCTGGCGATCGCCACGCTCGGCTTTGCCGAGATCGTAAGAACGGTTATCCAGTGGGATAAGCTTGGACCGTTGACCAATGGCTCGTTTCCTCTCAGCCGTCTGAAGACCTTCCGCACGCTTCTTGCAGGCACCCCCTTCGAGAAGCTTTCGCTGGTCACGCCGTATTTCCTGTTTGCTCTTGTTTGTATTCTTGTTATCGTTCTTGTGATCCGCTCGACCTACGGCCGCGCCTTCCAGGCCGTCCGTGACGACGAGATCGCCGCCGAGGCCATGGGCATCGGTCTTGCCAAGCACAAGATGCTCAGCTTCGTCATCAGCTCGTTCTTCGCCGGCATCGGCGGCGCGCTTTTTGCGATCTATCAGGGCTCGGTCTCGGCCGCTCCCTTTACCTCGGCCATGACCTACGAGATCCTGCTGATCGTGGTGATCGGCGGCATCGGCTCGATCACGGGCTCGGTGCTGGCAAGCTTCCTCTTCGTCGCAAGCTCGGAGTGGTGGCTCAGAGGTCTTGACTCGGGAAGCTTTTTGGGGCTTGAGCTTCCGCTCTTCCGCAACGGCTTCCGTCTCGTTGTTTTCTCGGTTATCATCATGGTCTTCGTGCTGTTCTTCCGCAAGGGCATCATGGGTACGAGAGAATTCAGTGTAATGGGTATTGTAAACGGCTTTAAGAGCTTCGGAAAATGGGTAGCAGGGCTGTTTCGCGGCAAAAATAAGAAAACGGAGGAAAGCAAATGAAAACCATACTCCGTCTTGAAGATATAACCATGCAGTTCGGCGGCGTGGTCGCCGTCAATAACCTTTCGATGCATGTAAACGAGGGCGAGATCGTCTCGCTCATCGGCCCCAACGGCGCGGGTAAGACCACGGTGTTTAACGTGATCACGGGCGTTTACGAGGCCACCAACGGCCGCATTTCCTTCGAGGAGAAGCCGCTCTTGGAAAATCGCCCCAAGGGCAAGATGAAAAAGCTGTATGCGGGCGAAAACAGAGGCGTTTATACGGGCAAGCTGGTAAAGACGCCCGACAAGATCACCAAATTGGGTATTGCGCGTACCTTCCAGAACATCCGCCTTTTCAAGTCGATGACGGTGCTGGAGAACGTTATTACGGCAATGCACCTCCGCAGAAAGAGCAATTTCTTCACGGCCACCTTCGCGCTTGACTACGCCGAGCGCAAGCGCTTTACCGAAAAGGCCGAGGCACTGCTGCGCGAGGTCGGTCTTTACGATCTGAAGGACGAGCTTGCCACATCGCTTCCTTACGGCAAGCAGAGACGGCTTGAGATCGCGCGCGCTCTTGCTACCGACCCCAAGCTTTTGCTGCTTGACGAGCCGGCGGCGGGCATGAATCCGCAGGAGACCGAGGAGCTGACCGTGTTTATTCACGATATCCGGGATCGGTTTGGGCTCACGATCTTCCTCATCGAGCATCATATGAATTTGGTCATGGATATTTCCGACCGTATTTACGTCATTGATTTCGGCAAGCAGATCGCCGAGGGCACGCCCGCGGAGATCCAGGACAATCCGAAGGTAATCGACGCATATCTGGGGGTGGCTGAGAATGAGTGAAAAGATCTTGGTGGTTCGCAATCTGTCGGTTTCGTACGGCGGCATTGAGGCTGTAAAGGATATATCCTTCGACGTGGAGCGCGGCGAGATCGTCACGCTGATCGGCGCAAACGGCGCAGGTAAAAGCACCACGCTTAAGACCATTGCGGGTCTGGTTAAGCCCAAGCAAGCGTCGATCGTGTTTGAGCGGCAGGAGCTGGTGGGGCGTCAGCCCAACTTTATCGTAAAAAGCGGCGTAACGCTTGTGCCCGAGGGACGTCGCGTGTTCCCCAACCTTACGGTTAAGGAAAATCTCAAGATCGGCGCATATCTGCGAAAGGACGATCTGGATGCCGATTTCGGCTACGTTTACGGCCTGTTCCCGCGTCTGAAGGAGCGTGAATGGCAGCTTGCGGGTACGCTTTCGGGCGGCGAGCAGCAAATGCTGGCAGTGGGCAGAGCGCTGATGGGCAGACCGAAGTTTATTATGATGGACGAGCCGTCGCTGGGATTGGCACCGCTTGTGGTCAAGGACATTTTCTCGATCATCAAGACCATCAACAAGGAGGGCATCACGGTGCTTCTCATCGAGCAGAACGCAAACATGGCACTTCAGGTGGCCGATAAGGCGTACGTTCTGGAGACCGGACGCATCACCATGAGCGGCACGGGTGCGGAGCTTTTGGCCGACCCCAAGGTGCGCGAGGCCTACCTTGGAAAGAGCAAAAACTAAAAAACGCAAAAAATGAGGATGTGGGCAAAAGCCCACATCCCTTTTTATTTATCTTTCCTTGTCAAACGAGGGGTTAAAGGCGTAGATGTTGCGGCAATCAAGCTTATCCATCGTAAGACGAAGTGCCTCACCAAAGCGCTGATAATGCACGATCTCGCGCTGGCGCAGGAACTTGATGGGGTCGCGGACGTCGGGATCGTCCACAAGGCGCAGGATGTTGTCGTAGGTCACGCGTGCCTTCTGCTCGGCGGCAAGGTCTTCGTTGAGGTCGGCGATCGCGTCGCCCTTGACGCCCGTGTACTTGTTGTCGAAGGGAACGCCCGTCGCCGAGGAGGGATAGACGCCCGTGGTGTGATCGACGAAGTAGCCGGCAAAGGGCGTGCCAACGAGATCGTCGGGGTTGATGTTCCGCGTGAGCTGATAGAGGATCGCGCCGATCATTTCCATGTGTGCAAGCTCCTCTGAGCCAATGTCCGTAAGGATTCCGATCGTTTTGCCGTCGGGCATCGAGAAGCGCTGATTGAGATAGCGCGTGGCAGCTCCCAGCTCACCGTCGGGGCCACCGAGCTGGGAAACGATCACGTTCGCCAGCGCGGGATTGGGGTTTTTGATCTTTACCGGGTATTGCAGCTTTTTTTCATAGATCCACATAGCTCTGCCTCCTTAATTTGCTTCGTATTCCCACGGGGCAGGGGTTTTGGTCCAATCCCACGAGGTTTTGCTCATGTTGCCCGTGGCCGTAAGCGGCCCGTAGCTCTTTTCGTACTCGTGCAAAAGAGCCTCGCGGCGCTCGCACCACTTGTGGTAGTAAGCAAGTGCCTCTTGGCACTCGGGGTACGCGTTGAGGTAGAGCACGGTCTCCACGAGGACGAAATCGGCCTCGCGAAGTGCGTCAAGAAGTTTTTTCTGCTCGTTTTTCATCGGCAATTCCTCCCCCGTGCGACCTCAAGCGGTTTGTCAAGCTCCAAAAAGAGCGTGCCATGCGAGAGGGCTTGCGAGCATTCATAAAGCGAGTGCCAAGCCTGATGGGGCACATAAACGGCGGCAAGCGGGAAGCCGAGCGGTACGGCATACGCGCTGCAGTCGCGTCCGTCCTCGCGCGTCCGTCTCTCGCCGCAAAGCGCGCAAGCCTCGCGCGCTTCCTCGCGCACGTTTTCGCGCGTGTTCTCTCGCGTGCCTTCGCAGGCGAACCCGCGGCGGCTCTCCCCGCGGCTCTCGCCTCTGCAGTTACGGTCGTTGCGATCGTTGCGATCGCTCTGTCCGCTGCGGCCGTTTTGCCGGCCATCGCAACCGCAGTCGCGGCGGACGTCATTGCGCTCGCCGCGCTCCAGCTCGCCCAGCAGCAAATATCTTGCCAGGTCGTTCTCGGGCACGCGGTCGCGCGGTGTTCGGATATCGTTGTTTTCTCTGTACATATCTCTCTCCTTTCCTTTGAGGGCTCACGCCCTCCTTTACATCTTATGAATTTTGTCGAATTTTGTGAAGGCGTGAGCTTTGGTGGCTTTTCTCCTACTTGAAGGTGGAGCGTTTTGCATATTTTTTCGGTTTTGGCAGAAACTATCCAAAAACAAAGGGGGCTTTTGCGTGGAAAAGGAGAAAAGAGAAGGGGCGGCCGAGCGCCTCATTGAGACAGGAAACGTGGTGACCGACGGCAAGGGCGGAAGGCTTCACTGCCTTTCGATCATCGGGCAGGTGGAGGGGCATTATCTGTTGGGTGACAACCAAAAAACCACCAAATACGAGCATATTTTGCCGTTGTTGATGGCGATCGAGGAGAGTGAGGAGATCGACGGTCTGCTCGTTTTGCTCAACACCATGGGTGGCGACGTGGAGGCGGGGCTTGCCATTGCCGAAATGATTGCCTCGATGAGCAAGCCCACGGTCTCCTTGGTGCTGGGGGGCGGCCATTCGATCGGCATACCGCTCGCCGTTGCGGCCAAGCGATCCTTTATCGTGCCGTCGGCGACCATGACCGTCCACCCCGTGCGCATCAACGGTCTTGTGATCGGCGTGACGCAGTCCTTCAATCACTTTCGCGCGATGCAGGGACGCATTACGCGCTTTATTTGCGAGCATTCGTCCATCGACGAGCAGACGCTCTCGCGCCTGCTTGTCAATTCCGACGACATGGCAGGCGACGTGGGCTCGATCCTCGACGGCGATGAGGCCGTTCGCGTCGGTCTCATCGACGCTGTCGGCGGCCTGTCGGACGCCATCGCGGCACTTAAGGAAATGAAAAAGAGGAACGCTTAAGGGGAACTTTTTTCAAAAAGTTCCCCTTAAGAATCCCCTCAAAAACTTTTCTGAAAAATTTTACTGCAAAGTTTGCAAAAACCGCATCGTAAAAGTTTTCGTCCACCTTTTTGGGAGGTGGCCCCGCGGGAAGGGGTCCCCTCCCCCACAAACACCAATTCACACCCAAAAAAACGCCATAGAGTCCTTGCGGACTCTATGACGAGGCGATAAAATGCTGCAAAGGTTTTTGGGGGTTCTTAGGGGGGCTTTTTT
>JAZTWS010000206.1:0-1881 GCA_045636005.1 Eubacteriales bacterium
AGCCCCTTGCGCAGGGAGAGAAGCTCCACGAGCTTGTGCGGGTCGCGCTCGGTGCTGGATTCGTCGGTGTCGGCGGTTACAATCTCAAAGTCAAGCCCCAGCATTTCAAGAATTTCCTTTCTGCGAGGCGACTTGGATGCAAGAATGAATTTCATGAGTTTTCTCCTTCCGATAGCTTTTTCAAAATTTCGTTTACGCTCCATTCAATATCATGTCCCGCGGGACGCACGGTAATGTCGGCAAAGCGACGGTAGAGCGGAAGTCGTTCCTCATAGACCGATCGAAGATCGCCACTGTTGCGAAATACGATGCCGCGTGCGGTGATGTTGCCAAGACGTGAGGCGATCTCCTCGTAGGGAAGGTCGAGGTATACCACAGTGCCGTCACGCCTCAGATGCTCCATTGCCTTTTGGGAGTAGATCACGCTCCCACCCGTGGCAATGACGTGATCGCAAAGCGAGAGAGCAGAAACGGTTGCTTCCTCAGTCGCCAGAAAGTCGGCTATGCCGTGCGTATCAAGATAATTCTGTAGAAGCGTACCGGTTCGTTGTTGGACGACGATATCGGTATCGATAAAATTTTTGCCGAGCGATTTGGCAAGCAGGACGCCGAGCGTGCTTTTTCCGGCGCCCGACATTCCCACCAGAACAATATTGCTTTTCATAGTTGCTTTCAGCCCCGTTTCCAAAAAGTGAAGTATACAATATTTTATCACCAATTTGTAAGCAAGTCAATAGGAAAGTGAAAGGAATTGAAAAAGGAGGTTCCCAAAACGCATTTGAAATACAGATCAACGGCTTTGTGGCATCGTGTCGATTTAGAAATCCGGCGAATTGTGATTGCGCAAGTGTTATTTCTCCAAAAAATACGAAAAACCACCAAAAAAATGATTTTAGTAAAAAAATGGCACAAACTACTTATTTTTTGGCAGGAAATCTCAAAAAGATTGTGATAAAATTAACATACTTTTTGGGAGGGTGGCAGTCCCGAAGAGTTTTGGGCGAAAAATGCCACAGAATTTTTTGAATATCGCGCCGAATTATGGGATCTTGCATCCCAAATTTTTATTTCGTGTGCGATGGAAAGGATTGGTTGTAAAATGGATAAGTTGTTGGTTGGATTGGCCTTTGCGGGCGCAGTCATCGCACTGCTGTACGCACTGATCACGTCTCGCCGCGTCCTTCGCTTTGACGAGGGAACCGACGTGATGAAGAAGATCTCTTCATCGATCCGCAAGGGCGCAAACGCCTATTTGAAGAGACAGTACCGCGTGGTCATTGTCTTCTTCGCAGTGATGTTCGTAATTCTTGGAGTGATGGCGATCTTTAAGCTGCTCTCTCCCTTCGTTCCGTTCGCGTTCCTCACGGGTGGATTTTTCTCGGGCCTTTCGGGCTTTATCGGAATGAAGATCGCAACCCTCTCGAACGCACGCACGGCAAACGCTTGCCGCACGGGACTGAATAAGGGTCTTCGCGTTGCTTTCTCGGCAGGAAGCGTTATGGGCTTTACCGTGGTAGGTCTCGGACTTCTCGACATCTCGGTATGGTTCTTCCTGCTCAAGTTCATCTTCAAGCTTTCCGAGGCTGAGATCACGGGAGCAATGCTCACCTTCGGCATGGGTGCTTCTTCGATGGCTCTGTTCGCACGTGTTGGTGGTGGTATTTTCACCAAGGCTGCAGACGTAGGAGCTGACCTTGTTGGTAAGGTCGAGGCAGGAATTCCCGAGGACGACCCCAGAAACCCTGCCGTTATCGCCGATAACGTTGGTGACAACGTCGGTGACGTTGCGGGTATGGGTGCCGACCTTTACGAGTCTTACGTTGGTTCTATTATCTCTGCCTGCGCACTCGGTGTGACCGCGTTCAACTCGCTCAACGCAAT
>JAZTWS010000207.1:0-6100 GCA_045636005.1 Eubacteriales bacterium
TTGCATCCCCACGCAAAGCGAGGACAAAAGCAATTTCTTTGAAAATCCCGACGTCCTTTTGGTCCTTTCCTTGCTCTCAACCATCGACAATCCGCGCCGCGACATTCCGCTGGCAGGAACGCTTCGTTCGCCCTTCTATGACTTTTCAATGGACGAGCTGATCCGCATTCGCTACGCGGCGGCAAGGGATCTGTCTCTGTACGACGCACTGGAGCAATATGCTTCGAGCGGCGACTCGGCCCTTTGTCACAAATGCGGAGATTTCATTCAAAGCCTGACCTATTGGCGCGAAAAAGCGATGGCTCTCCCCGTGGATAAGCTCATTGAGCGACTTTACCGTGAGTTTTCCATTCTTTCGCTTGCCAAGGACGATAAGGAAAATCTTCTGCGTCTTTACGAGTATGCGCGAAGCTTTGAGGCCAATTCCTTCCACGGACTGTATAGCTTTATCGCCTACATAAACGAGATCATCGAAAGCGGCGCTACGCTCGAAAAGGATGCGAGCGGTGCCGAGAGCAATGCCGTGCAACTGATCACGATGCATCACTCCAAGGGTCTGGAATACCCCGTTTGCTTTTTGTACGGCATGGGAAAGCGCTTCTTGGATCGTTTTAAACAAGACAACATTCAGTTTGAAGCCTCCCTCGGTCTTGGCGTCCAGCTTCGCGACAGTACGGGCTTTGCTTACACCGATACGCCCGTGCGCCGCGCTATCATCGAAAAACGGTTGATTTTGGAGCGCGAGGAGGAAATGCGCGTGCTTTACGTTGCCATGACGCGCGCCAGAGAACGACTCTATCTCACCGCCGATATTGCCTCTCCCGAACGATTGGAAAGCAAGGTTTGTTCCTATGTGGAATTTGGTCGGGCATACGGGATCTACGCCTCAAGCTCTTATTTGGAATGGATCTTTTCGGCTCTTCGCGTAAGCGGCAACGCCGACTGTTATCGAATCGAAAGGGTCTACACAGATGCCACTTCTGTTTCAAGCGAGACAGACGCGGAAACAAATTTCCTCTCCACCCCCAAAGCCGAGGACGAAACGCTCACCGCGCTTTTTGAAAAACGGTTTTCCTTTGTGTATCCTTACGCTCACGTATCCTCACTTCCCGCCAAGCTTTCGGTTTCCTCTCTTTATCCTGCGCTTCTTGACGAAACCGAGGACAAAGAGATCGATCCCTCTACGCTAAAGGACGCCTTCGTATATCCCGATGGGCTTTTGCCGACCGACCGTGCAAGCGGCGCAGAAAAAGGAACGGCAACACATACGTTCCTGCAATTCTGCGATTTTGACCGCGTGCTTGCGCACGGCGTACGTGAGGAGCTTGCGCGCCTGATGACCGAAAAATTCATCGATGAGCGCACCGCCGCGCTTTGCAACGTGCGGCAGCTGGAGTCCTTCTTTGCAAGCGAGCTCTTGGCGCGTATACAAAGTGCCGACGAGGTGTGGCGCGAGCAACGCTTCCACATTTTCCTGCCCGCCTCGGAGTTCACACAAATGGAGGAAAAGGCCGATCTTTTGCGCGAGGAAAAAATTGCCGTACAGGGTGTCATTGACATTTTCTTCCGCGAGAAGAACGGAAATATTGTCCTTGTGGACTACAAGACCGACTTCTTGACCGCCGAGGAATTAAAGGATCCCGCGCTTGCCGAGGAAAAGCTGAAGGCAAGACACGCCGAGCAGCTTCTTTATTACAAAAAAGCCATCGAGCAGATCTTGGGAACGGCACCGTCCGAAACGCTCATCTATTCTCTGCCCTTGGGCAAAACCATTCGCCTATAACAAAAATTCCGTGGAGAATTCTCCACGGAATTTCTTTATTTTCTAATAAACCGTCCAATAAGTGAGCAAACGAGAAACGCTGCAATGTTTACGCAAACGATGGTAGAACCGACAGGCGTATCGGCAAGGAGCGAGATCACAAGCCCGAGGAGCGCGCAGAAGACCGAAAGGATCGCCGCGCACACCGTGACCGCTTTAAAGTTGTGAAACAGTCGCATCGCGCAAAGCGCGGGAAAGATCACGAGCGCCGAAATGAGAAGCGAGCCCACAAGATTCATGGCAAGCACAACTACAACCGCCACCGTAACCGCCACGAGCAGATTGTAAAGCGAGGCACGCGTCCCCGTTGCCTGCGCAAAGCTTTCGTCAAAGGTGACGGCAAAGATCTTGTTATAAAACAGAACGAATACCGCCAATACGATGCCCGAAAGAATGACGCAGAGCCAGACCTCCGTCATCGAGAGCGTTAGGATTGAAACGGCACCGAAAAGCGTACTGCAAACGTCGCCTGACACTGTGCTTGAGGTCGAGAAAACGTTCATCAAAAGATAGCCCACGGCAAGCGCCCCCACCGAGAGCATCGCGATGGAAGCATCGCCGCGAATTTTGGCCTTCTGCCCGACACAAAGAAGTAAGATCGCACAGATCACCGTAACGGGAAGAACGAGAAGCATCTCGTTCGTAAGCCCGAGCACCGCCGCGATCGCAATGGCACCGAACGCCACGTGCGAAAGACCGTCACCAATGAAGGAAAAACGCTTCAAGACCAGCGTAACGCCAAGGAGCGAGGAGCAAAGGGCAATCAGTACGCCAACAATCAATGCGTAACGAACGAAGGGATACTGCAAATAATCGTAAAGCGTTTGAAAAATTTCACGCATTTTCCGCCCCTTTCTCCGCGGCAAAGCCGCGGCCTATCTCGCTCGCAAGGTAGTCTTCTTTCGTGCCGAAAAAGATGTCCTTGCCGATATGCAAAATATGTGTTGCGTATTTCAGCGCCGAGAGAATATCGTGCGAAATCATAACGACGGTGATCCCATCCTTTTTGTTCAGCTCGGCAATTCGGTGGTACATCTCCGCCGTAACCACGGGGTCAAGCCCCGCCACCGGCTCGTCCAAAAGCAAGAGCTTTTGCGTGGCACAAAGCGCGCGCGCCAAAAGTACACGCTGCTGCTGACCACCCGAAAGAGTGCGATAGCATTTGTTCGAAAGCTCCACAATTCCCAGACGCTCCATGTTGGCGCGTGCAAGCGCCTTTTCTTTTTTATTATAGAAGGGGCGAAGCCCACATCGACCAAGGCAACCCGAAAGCACGATCTCAAAGACCGACGCCGGAAAATCACGCTGAACCACCGTTTGCTGCGGCAGATATCCGATCTCGTTTTTCTTCACGCCGTCGCCCGTGATCACTTCGCCATCAAGCACCGGATGAAGCCCCAAAAGCGTCTTCATCAGCGTAGACTTTCCCGAGCCGTTTTCCCCCACGATGCAAAGATAATCGCCGCTATTCACTTCAAAATTTAAACCTTCTAATATCTTATGTCCGTCGTAACCGAAGGAAAGATCCCGACATATGAGTTGTGCCATATCCCTATCCTTTATCGCCGTGTTTGCTCGAAATTGAGATTGATTTTCAAATTCGAAGATTATTATATCACATTCATTTTCAAAAGTCAAGAGTCTTCCCGCCCCCAAAAAAGCATTTTTCCTTTTCTCTACACATAAATATAGAATAAAACATGACGGAAAGGAAAACGCAATGAATCAACCGCTTACAAGGCCCAAAAAGCTCATGGGGCTCACCGAAGCCGAGGTGATTGCGCAAAGGCAAAAATACGGCTCCAATCAAATGACGCCCCCGCGCCGAAAGGGCTTTTTTTCACATTTTTTCTCCAATATGAATGATCCGGTGATCCGTGTTTTGCTGATCGCGCTTGCCGTCAATCTCCTCTTCGTTTTCCGCACGGCAGATTGGGTGGAAACGATCGGGATCGGCATCTCGGTCTTTTTGGCCACCTTTATCTCCACGCTTTCGGAATACGGCAGTGAAAATGCATTCTCCAAGCTGCAAATGGAAGAAGAAAATTTTCTCTGTCGCGTAAGGCGCGACGGTAAAATACGGGAGATCCCCTTAAACGAGATCGTGGTCGGTGACCTGCTTCTTCTCGCGCAGGGGGACAAGATCCCCGCCGACGGTCTTTTGGTTGAGGGCAAGGTGACGGTGGATCAATCGGCTATGACGGGCGAATCCAAAGAGGTAGAAAAGCTCCCGTCACGCGACGAGCGCCTATCCCCCGACGCACGCTCGGCCCTGCTTCGCGAGTGCGTGGTGGTATCGGGTGAATGTGAGATGCTGGTGCGCGTCGTTGGCGACAAGACCTTTATCGGAGAAATTTCTCGCGAGATCACGATAGACACAAGACAAAGCCCCCTCAAAATCCGATTGACCAAGCTCGCCTCACAGATCAGCCGTCTCGGCTACACCGCCGCCGTTCTCGTCGGCGTGGTCTATCTTTTCAACACGATTTTTCTGGATAGCGACATGAGTCGCGCGGTCATTCTCACAAAGCTGACCGATCTCCGTTTCATGCTGACCGCCCTGCTCGACGCCTTCACGCTGGGACTGACCATCGTGGTGGTGGCCGTTCCCGAGGGACTCCCCATGATGATCGCCGTGGTGCTATCCTCCAACATCAAAAAAATGACACGCGATATGGTGCTTGTCCGAAAGCCCGTGGGCATTGAAGCGGCTGGCAGTATGAACATTCTCTTTACCGACAAAACGGGAACGCTGACCGAGGGGCAGCTTTCGGTGACCGAGGTCTTCACCGACAAGCAAAGCTTCCCCACCACCGCCAAATGCAAAAAGGAGGCGCCCGAAGTATTTCAGCTTCTGAATCTGTGCGCCAACTACAATACGGGAGCCAAGCTTTCCGAAAAAACGGTAAGCGGCGGAAACGCCACCGAGCGTGCGCTTCTCTCCTATTTTCTCGCCGAGGATGCCCCCCAAGGACACCGCGTGCTTTCCAAAATTCCCTTTGACAGTGATAAAAAATATTCAAGTGCTTCGCTCAGCTCCATGGGTGGCATCACGCTTTTTAAGGGAGCACCCGAGCGCCTTCTCCCATTCGTTACGCGCGCGCTTGACCCAAACGGAAACCGCGTCCCCTTTGACAAGCTCTCCTTTCTCGCGCGCATGGACGCGCTCACGAAAAAGGGGACACGCGTTCTCCTTGCGGCCTTCTCGGACGGCGAGCGGCACTCCCCCGAAAATCTAACGCTGATTTGCGGCATTGCCATGTCCGACCGCCCGCGTACCGAGGCGCGCGCCTCGATCTCTTCGCTCCGCGAGGCAGGTATTCAGGTCGTGATGATCACGGGTGACAACCCCGATACTGCCAAATCCATTGCCGACTCGCTGGGGCTCCTCACACGAACCAACGACCTTTGTCTTACTTCCGACGAGCTTGCGCGTATGTCGGATATGCAGCTCTCGGAGGCTCTGCCGCGTCTTGCCGTGATCGCACGCGCGCTTCCGAGTGATAAAAGCCGCCTTGTGCGCGTGGCGCAAGAAAAGGGGTTGGTTTGCGGCATGACGGGCGACGGCATCAACGACGCTCCTGCCCTCAAGCGTGCCGATATCGGCTTCTCGATGGGAAGCGGCACGCAGGTGGCCAAGGAGGCGGGTGACATTATCATTCTTGATAACAACCTCGCCTCCATCGTTCGAGCCGTGCTTTACGGACGCAATATTTTCAAAAGCATTCGAAAATTCATCGTGCTTCAGCTTACCATGAATCTTTGCGCGGTCGGTGTCACCATGATCTGCCCCTTTCTCGGCATCGACGCCCCCGTAACCGTGGTGCAGATGCTTTGGATCAACGTCATCATGGACTCGCTTGGCGGCCTTGCCTTCGCGGGCGAGCCTCCGCTTCCCTCCTGCATGAAGGAGAAGCCCAAGCGACGAGACGAGCCCATACTGAATGGCTATATGATCCACGAGATCCTTTTGCTCGGCGGCTTTACCGTTTTTCTCTCGCTCTTCTTTTTGAAGTCGCCCGCAATTATTTCCCGTTTTCGCGCAACCGAAAACGACCTCTGTCTCTTAACTGCCTTCTTTGCTTTTTTCATCTTTGCGGGTGTCTTTAACTGTTTCAACGCGCGTACCGACCGCTTGGATCTTTTGGCTGACATTTCCCAAAACCGTCCGTTTTTGATTATCATGCTTGCGATCTCGGTGATTCAAATCGGTTTCGTCTATCTCGGCGGCGATCTGCTTCGCACCATGCCCCTGTATCTTTCGGAAATACTGACGGC
>JAZTWS010000208.1:0-3114 GCA_045636005.1 Eubacteriales bacterium
CGATGCGGCGAATGATCTGCCCGGACAAAAAGCCTCCAAGGCAGAAGAAGCACATCGTTAGGGTATAACTGAACGCAAGCTGACCGGACGTGAAGCCCACTTCCTCACGAAAGGGGACTTTCAGGATGGACCATGCGTAAAGAACGCCCGCAAAGAGCATGGAGATCACGCCGACGGCAAGAAGGAACCAACGCTTATTGATATTTTTTGTTTTCATGGGAATTACCTCGTGAGTCTTGGGGCGTAGGGCCCCTTTTTTCTATTTATTATAACATATTGCGCGGTCGATGTAAAGAGACTTTTGCTTGAAAAAGGAAGGTTTTGTGACATGATAAAAATATGCCCCATCGTCATTTCAACGACGGGGCATATTTTCTTACCATTCTGATAAATTACGCCTTGAATGCTTCCTCAACGGCAACGGCAACCGCAACGGTCATACCGACCATGGGGTTATGGCTTTTCGTTTTTGTATCGCAGAGTAGAAATGAGGCGTTTTACGGTGATGACGTCTTCTGCGTCAAGCCCTGTGAGGTCAATGGTTTCTTTTCTGTCAAGTCCGAGGAGATAATCGGTGGAGACGTGAAAAATGGAGGCAAACTTGACGAGGATCTCGGGTGAGGGCGTACGCTCGTGCAGCTCGTAATAGCTGACCACCGACTTTGTGATACCAAGACGGTCGGCGAGCTGTTGCTGTGTCAACCCTTCCTCCGAACGCAATTTTTTAAGAATGTTTCCGAAATCAACCATAATCACACCTCCTGTTTTGCTTTAGTTTACTACAAGCATGTTTGAATTTGGTTGATAAAATGTATTAAAATAGTTGACAAACCGAGAAAAATATGCTACAATGCTTATAGACAGTGCAAAATATTGTCAAATAAAAAAGAAAGGGATATGAAAATGAGTGCAATTGAGATTTCTGAAATTCTCACAAGCAGAAACAGCGTTGGTGGAGTTAAGGTAGCACACGAGTATTTGAATGCAAGCGACAAGGAGATCAAGTATATTACGTTTACTTACACTCCTTATAATTCGGTGGGAGATATGGTGGCTTGTACGGTGAAAAAAAGATCCGAAATCGCCTGTGAGCTTACCGGGCCAATCTCGCCAAATACCTCCGCATGGGTTTTTTGGGAAAACGTTTGGTATAATCCAACGGTCAGCAGTGCGAAATTAACGGGTGTAAAAATTCGCTATGTGGACGATACCGAGGAGATCCTTGCGGGCGAGGACGTTCTTCGCAGTGACGATCCAAAGAGCAAAATGTACAAGATGAAAGCGGAAAAGGACAAGGAGGCCGAGGCGGACGAGCGCAAGAATGCAATTAAGAAAAAAATCATTTGGGGCGCGGTTGCCGTTGTTGCGGCACTTCTTTTGATCGCTATGATGCGAGGCTGATCGGGAGCACCCGCATTTGAGGGAAATCAGGGCATATTCGTTGGAAACGAAAGAAGCCCTGATTTTTTGTTGTGATTTTTGAAAGCAACGGAGGATATGTTGGCAAATGCAAAAAATAACCCCCGGCATCCAATGATACCGGGGGTGAGAGTGAAAACTTTTATAAATTACGCCTTAAAAGCCTCTTCCACAGCAACGGCAACTGCCACGGTCATACCAACCATGGGGTTGTTACCTGCGCCGATGAGACCCATCATCTCTACGTGAGCGGGAACCGAGGACGAGCCTGCGAACTGTGCGTCGCCGTGCATACGTCCCATGGTATCGGTCATACCGTAAGAAGCGGGGCCTGCCGCCATGTTATCGGGGTGAAGCGTACGACCCGTACCGCCGCCCGACGCTACCGAGAAGTACTGCTTGCCATTCTCGTTGCACCACTTCTTGTAGGTGCCGGCAACGGGGTGCTGGAAGCGGGTGGGGTTGGTGGAGTTACCGGTGATCGAAACGCCGACGTTCTCCAGCTTCATAACCGCAACGCCTTCCGGAACGCTGTCCGAGCCGTAGCAGTTGACCTTGGCGCGTGCGCCGTTCGAGAAGGACTTTCTCTCGACCACGTTCACCGTCTCGGTGTAGGGATCGAACTCGGTCTTGCAGTAGGTGAAGCCGTTGATACGCGAAATGATATAAGCGGCGTCCTTGCCAAGACCGTTAAGGATAACGCGGAGGGGCTGCTTACGAACCTTATTTGCGTTGAGAGCGATCTTAATTGCACCCTCGGCAGCCGCGAAGGACTCGTGACCTGCCAAGAAGCAGAAGCACTCGGTCTCCTCGGAAAGAAGCATCTTACCAAGGTTTCCGTGGCCAAGACCTACCTGACGGTTCTCGGCAACCGAGCCGGGAATGCAGAAGCTCTGCAGACCGATACCGATGTTAGCGGCAGCGGTTGCGGCGCTCTTGTCGCCCGTTCTCTCGGCTTCCTTAATGGCGATCGCTGCGCCAACGGTGTACGCCCACTTTGCGTTCTCAAAGCAGATGGGCTGGGTTTCCTGAACGATGGTGTAAGGATCGATGCCCTTTGCGGCGCAGATATCCTTGCACTCGTCAATGGAGGAGATACCATACTTTTTCAGAGCCTCGAGGATCTTCGCCTCGCGTCTCTCGTAACCTTCAAACTGTGCCATTTGCGCGTACCTCCTTATTCGTGTCTGGGGTCGATGTACTTCACGGCGCCGTCCTCGGCGGTGAAGCGACCGTAGTGACCCTTGGATTTTTCGTATGCTTCGTTGGGCTCCATGCCCTTCTTGATGAAGTCGGTCATCTTGCCGAGCGATACGAACTCGTAGCCAATTACTTCATCGTTCTCGTCGAGAGCCATTCGCGTGCAGTAGCCCTCGGTCATCTCAAGGTATCTTACGCCCTTTTCCTTGGTGCCGTACATGGTACCAACCATCGAGCGTGCGCCCTTACCGAGATCCTCAAGGCCTGCGCCGATAACCAGACCGCCCTCGGAGAAGGCAGACTGCGAGCGGCCGTATACGATCTGCAGGAAAAGCTCGCGCATAGCGGTGTTGATCGCGTCACACACAAGGTCGGTGTTGAGTGCCTCAAGAAGCGTCTTGCCGGGAAGGATCTCGGCGGCCATAGCGGCCGAGTGGGTCATACCCGAGCATCCGATGGTCTCAACGAGGGCCTCCTCGATGATGCCGTTCTTGA
>JAZTWS010000209.1:0-2144 GCA_045636005.1 Eubacteriales bacterium
GAAACGCCTTCCTTCTTGAATTTGTCGGCACAAGCGGCCGTTTCGGGAACGCGACCGATCGTGGTATCGGCCATAACCACCTTCACAGGCTCACCGTTGGAGTAGAACAAATTCTCCTCAAACAGCTTTTTTGCGGCTTCCGCCATTGCCCAAACCTGAGGCTCAAGGCTCTCTCGGAGCTGTCTCGGTCCGCGACGGCCATCAACGATGGGACGAATGCCAATTACGGGATAATCACCAATCAATTTGTTTGCCATTCTTTTTTCTCCTTTTATATTTTGTTTTTTTGTTGACAAAATGAAAAAACTGTGTTAAACTCATCTTATATTTATGTGCTTTCTTACATAATATCATCTTTTGAAGCACATTTACATGGATTTTTGTAACAATTTTATGGATTTTTGAACGATAAGGATTTTTTATGAAAATTTCACAACAACCTTTGTTTCCAATCAACGCAAGCAAATCCAATATTTCCATTGCGGCGGGCGGTTTCGTGCTTACCGATGACGGGTGGCATCGCGAGCCTGTTTCGGATCCCTTTTCAAGACTGTATTACGTCACCGACGGAAGCGGCGTTATCTATTCGGATACCGAAAGCATGAAGCTGGAGCCGGGGTACGTTTACCTTGCTCCCTGCGGATCGAAATTCGGACATTACGGTACCGATTCGGTGGAAAAGCTTTATTTTCATATCGGCATGATCCTGCCCAACGGCTATGATTTTTTAGACGGCTTTGACCATTTTGCCCGTCTACCTTGGCCAATTGAGCATACGAAAAAAATGACGAAATGGTATCTCAGTGACGATTTCACCGACCATTTACTTTTAAAGGGTGAGATTGACCGTACGGTCATGGCTTTTGTGGAGGCCGAAAAATATACGCCGATACACCGCATGAAATATTCCGCCTCGGTTACGAACGCAATCCATTTTATTAGAAAGAATCTTTCGGCCTCGCTCTCGGTACAGGATGTTGCCGACTATACACTATGCTCGCGCGGAAGACTTTCCTCGTCCTTTAAGGAGGAGCTTGGGCAATCGACCGCCCGTTACATCGAAAATCTTCTCATGATTCGCGCGCAGACCATGCTACTTTACACCGACTACACCATTGGCGAGATCAGCACGCTTCTCGGCTTCTGTGATCAGTTTTATTTCTCGCGACGCTTCAAACAGTATTTCTCCCTGTCCCCCAAGGAATATAGAAAACGTAAGGAAGAGCCGTAAAATTCAGGAGGTTACATAACAAATGAAAACCGTTCTTTTTCAAGGAGATTCCATTACCGATTGCGGCTGGGATCGCAACAACTCCGCCTCGCTCGGCCAAGGGTACGCGCAGCTTGTGGCGGCCGAGCTTGGATTTGAAGCACCCGGCGAATATACCTTTTATAACCGCGGTATCAGCGGAAACCGCATCGTCGATGTTTATGCGAGAATCAAGGCGGATATCATCAATCTAAAGCCTGATTATATGAGTATTTTGATCGGTGTCAACGACGTGTGGCATGAAATCATGAGAAACAACGGCGTCGATGCCGAAAAATTCGAAAAGATCTACGCCATGCTTTTGGAGGAAGTTTTGCAGGCACTTCCGAACCTCAAGATCCTGTTGATCGCTCCTTACGTCGTCAAAGGAAGTTCTACCGACAACACTCAGGACGCCCCAAACCGCTTCCAAATCTTTCGTGAAGAGCTTGACAAGCGCATTGCGGCCGTTGAAAGACTCGGCAAAAAATTCAACCTCCCCGTCCTTCATCTGCAAGAGAAATTTGACGAACGCATTGCCGAGAACAACGACGGTGCGTATTGGATACGCGACGGCGTGCATCCCACGCTTTACGGCCACGAGCTGATCGCCCGCGAATGGCTTGGTGCTTTCCGCGTACAATCCTTATAAAGATAAAAAAGAGCCACAAGGTGTACCTTCCATAAAGCAGGTTTCACCTGCAAAAACAAAAGGAGTACGAGCATTTGTTCGTACTCCTTTTTACACGCCTTACTCGCAAGGTGTAGTGTGTTACACCTTTTAGGTATACTGTCGGGCGGTAATAAGCCTCCCTTGTGTAAAGGGAGGTGGCTCGCGTAGCGAGACGGAGGGATTGTAACAAAGCAAAGAATTTATCGTAAAACAATCCCTCAG
>JAZTWS010000210.1:0-2599 GCA_045636005.1 Eubacteriales bacterium
ATCCTTACGATGCCCGGACTTCCCAAGATTCCCGCCGCCGAGAAAATCGACGTCGACGAAAACGGAAAGATCTTTGGTTTGTTCTGATTGGTTTTAAGAGGCTGTTGCTATGCCAAAGGCAACAGCCTCTGGTGTTTACAAAGAAAAAACAGGATTGTAAATTACAGAAATTTTTATAATATCTATTGACAAAAGCCATGTTTTGTGGTATCATGTTATCACGCTAAAGCGTTAAAGCCAAAAGCGTTCTTTTTTTGGGTTGCTCGCCTCGATGACGAGCAACAAAAAATAAAGCACGGAGGAATTATCATGTCATTCGATACCAATCTTCTCAAAAGTGAAGAAAAGGTTATTTTTAAGCTTCGCGGCTTATACAGACAATATGGGTATACCCACTTTAAAATGAGCAAATTCGAGGAATATGACCTGTACGCCGTCAACAAGGAATTCTTGGTTTCGGACAGCGTCATAACCTTTACCGATACCAGCGGCAAACTGATGGCTCTCAAGCCCGACGTTACGCTTTCCATCGTCAAAAACTCGGCCGACGAACCGGGATGCGTCAACCGCCTTTACTATAGCGAAAATGTCTATCGCATTTCCGAAAAGACACATCATTATAAAGAAATCATGCAGACCGGACTTGAGTGCATCGGTGATCTTACGCCCTACCATCTTTGCGAGGTCGTGCGCCTTGCCGCCTTAAGTCTTTCTGCCATTTCGGGCGACGCGGTGCTGAATCTTTCGCACCTCGGCGTCGTTTCGGCGGCACTTGAAGGTCAGGAGTTCGGTGTAGGACGCGGGGAGCTTCTTTCCTGCATCGAAAACAAAAACGCGGGCGGCGTTCGTGCGCTTTGCGAGCAATATGACATCGGCCCCGCAAGAACGGCCTTTCTCGAAGCACTTACCGAGGCTTACGGCGATCCCACGGAGGTCATCGCCTCGCTTCGTCAAAAGACAAAGGAGAAAAAGATCTTGGCCGCTCTCGACGCGTTCGAATCGACCCTGTCATTTTGCGGCAAGATTGCGGGCGTTCGCATCGCCGTGGACTTCTCTTTGGTCAGCAATATGACCTATTATAACGGACTCATTTTCCGCGGCTACGTCAAGGGCATTCCCACGAGTGTTTTAAGCGGCGGTCAGTATGACAGACTGATGGAGAAGATGGGCAAGAGCTCGCGCGCCATTGGCTTTGCCGTGTATCTCGACCTGCTTGACCGTTTGGAAAAGGAAAGCGAATACGACGTAGACGTTCTTCTTCTCGTCACCGAGAGCGCACCTACGGAGGCAATACTTGACGAGGTACAAAAGCTTCTCGCCGACGGGAAAACCGTTTCGGTACAAACCAAGATTCCCGAAAAATTAAGATACAAGCAGCAGGTGACGCTTGGAAAGGAGGCATTCTGATGAAGGAAATGCTTCAGATCGCTCTGCCGAAGGGTAGGCTTGGCGAAAAAGTATTTAAAATGTTTGCCGCCGCAGGCTTTGACTGCCCCGAGGCACTGGAGGACACACGCAAGCTGATCTTCGAAAACCAAGAGGCAGGCGTTTGCTACTTCTGGGTCAAGCCCTCGGACGTTGCCATTTACGTCGAGCGCGGCGCCGCGGATATCGGCGTAGTCGGCAAGGACATCCTGATGGAATATAAGCCCGAGCTTTTTGAGCTGTTGGATCTGAATGTCGGCAAATGCCGCTTGGCGATCGCGGGGAAAAAGGGCTTTCACGACTCCACCGAACGCACGCTTCGCGTGGCCACAAAATTCCCCAACGTTACCATGGATTATTACGGCAAAAAATGCCGCGACATTGATATTATCAAGTTGAACGGTTCGATCGAGCTTGCGCCTATTTTGGGACTCTCCGATGTCATTCTCGACATTGTGGAGACGGGCAAGACGCTTCTCGAAAACGACCTTGAGCCCTTTGAGACGGTAGCCCCCGTCAGTGCAAGGCTTGTGGCCAACCGCTCGGCATTCCAGTTCAAAAATCAAGAGATCACAAAGCTTCTTGAAGCCATTAAAATACAGGTGGAGGCAAAAAAATGATCCGTATATTTAATGCTAAACAAATTGAAAACAACGAAATCTTCGCACGCATGGCACCCAAGTCCAACGTGGAGGATACCGTTGCCGAAATTTTAGCCGACGTTCGCGCAAACGGCGATGAGGCACTTTTCCGTTACTGTGAAAAATTCGACCGCGCCAAGCTCTCCTCTCTTGAGGTAACCCCCGAGGAATTTGAGGAGGCCATGGCGACCGTTGACGAGGATTTCATCCGCATTCTCAAAAAGGCGGCCGAAAACATTCACCGCTTCCACAGCGCACAAAAACGCGACGGATTTGTGGTTGAGGGCGAAAACGGCGTTCTGCTCGGCCAGCGCATCATTCCCATTGAAAAAGCAGGACTTTACGTCCCCGGCGGTACAGCGGCATATCCGTCCACCGTTTTGATGGACAGTATCCCCGCCAAGATCGCAGGTTGCCGCGAGATCGTGATGGTAACACCTCCCGGAGCCGACGGCAAGATCGCCGCTCCAATTTTGGCGGCAGCCAAGATCGCGGGGGTTGACCGCGTATTCAAGATCGGCGGCGCACAGGCT
>JAZTWS010000211.1:0-8697 GCA_045636005.1 Eubacteriales bacterium
TTTTTCTCATGGTTAATCCCTCACTTTCATAATAATATTTTACCATGAACTCTGGAAATATCCATTTAAAAAGTAAAACGCACGAAATTCATTTTAAAATTTCGTGCGTTTTGTATTTTGTTTTTTGCGCTTACTCTTCAAAAAGTGGGGTGGAGAGGTAGCGATCTCCTGTGTCGGGGAGGAGGGTGACGATGGTTTTGCCCTTGTTTTCGGGGCGCCCAGCGAGGAGCAGGGCTGCGTGTGCGGCAGCACCCGAGGAGATGCCAACGAGAACGCCCTCCTTTTTGCCGATCATGCGGCTCATGGCGTAAGCCTCATCGGTGGTGACGGTGATGATCTCGTCGTATACCTTCGTATTCAGTACCTGCGGTACAAAGCCCGCGCCGATGCCCTGAAGGCCGTGTACGCCTGCCTTGCCGCCCGATAATACGGCCGACGTGCTTGGCTCGACGCCGATGATCTGAATATTGGGGTTCTTGGCCTTCAAATATTCGCCAACACCTGTGATGGTGCCGCCTGTTCCGACGCCTGCCACGAAGATATCCACCTTTCCGTCAGTGTCCTCCCAAATTTCAGGGCCCGTGGTCTTGCGGTGTGCTTCGGGATTGGCGGGATTTGTGAACTGTCCTGCCACGATGCTATTTGGAATCTCCTTGGCAAGCTCATTGGCCTTTTCAATGGCACCGTTCATGCCCTTGGCTCCCTCGGTCAATACAAGCTCGGCGCCGTAGGCCTTCATAATCTGTCTGCGTTCGACCGACATAGTCTCGGGCATGACGATGATGAGGCGGTAGCCGCGTGCGGCGGCAACCGAGGCAAGGCCGATGCCTGTATTGCCACTTGTGGGCTCGATGATGACGGTGTCCTTGGTGAGAAGCCCCTTTGCCTCGGCGTCGTCCAGCATTTCCTTGGCCACGCGATCCTTCACCGAGCCTGCCGGGTTGAAATATTCAAGCTTTGCGAGGAGTCTTGCCGAAAGGCCCTCCTCCTTTTCGATGTTCGAAAGCTCCAAAAGGGGAGTTCTGCCGATGAGCTGATCGGCGGAGGTATAAATAGTAGCCATAGTTTTCTCCTTAAAAAGCGGCTCTGCCTGTGCAGAGCCGCTTGGTTTTTGTTAGATTCGGAAGAGCATTTCGCCGTAGGTGGGGAAGGGCCAATGCTCCGTGTCGGTGAGCGTTTCCATCTCGTCCACCGTGGCGCGCAGGCGGTTCATCAGCGGAATGACGGTGTCGCGGTAAAGCTCGGCACGCTTTTCGAAGTCGGCCTCGGCCGCCGCCTTGGTTTCGGCGATCTTCAGGTCGTTCGTCAGGCGGTATGTATTGCGATTGAGCGTAGAGAGACGCTCGGCAAGGCTTCTTTCCACCGAAGCGACCGTGTCGGCAAATCCTGCCTCCTTCTTGGCCACGATGCCGTCGCAAAGCTCCTTGATATAGCGGTTTACGGCGGGAATAATGTCGTGGATCGCCATGTCGATCATGGTCAGTGCCTCGATGTTGATGATCTTGGCATAGTTTTCAAAGAAGATCTCGCGGCGTGCGGCGATCTCGCTGTCGGTCATGACACCCTGTTTTTTGAAGAGTGCCACGTTTTCGGGAAGATCAAAGCACTTGTACGCCGATACCGAGTCCTTGAGGTTGGGCAGACCGCGCTCGGCTGCTTCCTTTTCCCATTCCTCCGAATAGCCGTTTCCGCGGAAGATGATGCGGCGGTGCTTCGTGAAGGTCTCCTTGATGATAGCGGCTACTTCCTTATCGAAGTCGGACGTGTTGGCAAGTCCTTCCAAGCGGTCGGCAAAGAGCTGAAGCTCCTCGGCCACGGCTGCGTTAAGCACGATGTTCGGCAGGGCCACGTTTTGCGAGGAGCCGAGCATACGGAACTCAAATTTGTTTCCCGTGAAAGCAAAGGGCGAGGTGCGATTGCGGTCGGTGGTATCCTTGCGGAAGACGGGAACCGTCGGCACGCCGAGATCCATCATGCCCGCCTTGCTTGCCTTATAGGCCGTTCCTTCCACGATCGAGTCGATCACGGCCTCAAGCTCTTCACCGAGGAACATCGAAACGATGGCGGGCGGTGCCTCGTCGGCACCGAGACGGTGGTCGTTACCTGCATACGCCACGGAAATTCGCATAAGTGCGGCATACTCGTCCACCGCCTTGACGACGGCGGCAAGGAAGAGCAAGAACTGTGCGTTCTCTTCGGGCGTTTTTCCGGGGTCAAGAAGGTTCTTGCCCGTGTCGGTCGAGAGCGACCAGTTATTATGCTTGCCCGAGCCGTTGACGCCCTCAAAGGGTTTTTCGTGAAGCAGACACTTGAGTCCGTTTTCCTGTGCCACGCGCTTCATGGATTCCATGATGAGCAGGTTTTGGTCGACGGCAAGATTGGTGGTAATGAATATGGGCGCAAGCTCGTGCTGCGCGGGCGCGGCCTCGTTGTGCTTGGTCTTGGCATTGATGCCAAGCTTCCAAAGCTCTTCGTCAAGCTCGCACATAAATTTGCTGATGCGCGACTTTAAGGGGCCGAAATAGTGATCCTCAAGCTCCTGTCCCTTGGGGGCGGGAGCGCCGAAGAGGGTGCGGCCGCAGTAGAGCAGGTCGCGGCGTTTTTCGTAGATCTTTCGGTCGATCAGGAAATATTCCTGCTCGGCTCCCACCGTCGTATTGACGCGCTTTGCCGTGATGTCGCCGAAAAGACGAACGATGCGGAGTGCTTGCTTGCCGATGGCATCCATCGAGCGCAAAAGGGGAGTCTTTGTATCAAGTGCCTCGCCCGTATAGGAGCAGTAGGCGGTGGGGATATACAGAGTCTTTCCCTTGACGAAGGCATAGGATGCGGGATCCCATGCGGTGTAGCCGCGTGCCTCGAAGGTGGCGCGGATGCCGCCCGAGGGGAAGGAGGAGGCGTCCGACTCGCCCTTAATGAGCTCCTTGCCCGAAAACTCCATCACGATCTTGTTGCCGCCAACGGGCGAGATGAAGGAGTCGTGCTTTTCGGCAGTCACCCCTGTTAAGGGTTGGAACCAATGGGTATAATGTGTGGCCCCCTTTTCAATGGCCCAGTCCTTCATGGCGTTGGCCACGACGCCGGCGATCGAGGGATCTATGGTCTTTCCTTCGGCAATGGTTTTTACGAGCGATTTATAGACGTCGTGCGGAAGCTTTTCGCGCATCGCGTCGTCGCCAAATACCATACAGCCGAAAAATTCAGGTACGTTCTTCATGAGTCGGGAAAGTCCTTTCAGCAATAATTATTCATTGTAATTATACTACTTTTTTGTTTTTTTGTCAATGGTTTTTTCCCACAAGGGAGAGCTCCAACGCTTTTTGTGCATCGTGCTTGGCGAACGAGAGAAGCTCGCGGTGTTTTCCTTGGAAATGACGGGGAATTTCGGCGGGGGATCGGCAGTCTTTATAGGCAGTGTGAGAAAAGGCGGCGAGCTTTGGATCGTCCGAAACACAGAGAAAGGGAACCCTCGAGCAAAACGCGAGGATGGCGGCGTGAAGCCGCGCAGTGATCACGAGATCGGCACCGCCGATGAGAGACAAGATCTCGGACGTGGTTCGGTTTTCAAAAAGGCGAACCCGTTTGTTTTTACTTTGAAGCTTTAAGGCGAGTTTCTTGGTAACGGTAAGGTCACTTTTGGAGTCCATGACGGCGAGGAAAATCGGCTTTTGCACGTTCTGCAAAAGAGAGAGGGTACGGTCAAAGGCTTCCTCGCGAACGAAGGCAAGCAGGTAGCCCTTTTTTGCCGTGTGGGGTGTACGCAAGAAAAGAACGGGGTCGGCAGATAGGGAAGCGTTGTTTACGCCCATCTTGTGTAAGAGGGCAAGCGAGTAAGGGTCTCTTACCGTGATGCAATCCACGTGCTTCAGAACACGTTGGCACAGTCGATAGGGAACGGCGCTATGGATGGGGCCGATTCCTGCGGCGTAGAGCATCGTAGGAACGCCAAAGAAATGCGCCGCCTCCAAGAGCGCAAGGTAATAGAGGAGCGAGCGGTTGCTGGTTTTATTTTGCAAAAGCGAACCGCCGCCCAGTACGAAAACTCCCGTGTGGCGTACGGCGCGAAGTGTCTTTATGGGGTGCAGGCGGTTCACGCTGCCCACGCCCTCGTAACGAACGCCGCTCGGCGTGAGCGCCGATAGGCGTAACGGAGGGGGAGATGCCACCTTTGTGTTGGGAGTACCGTTTCCATTGGCGGTGTGATAGGTGGTACGGAGTGAGGAGATGATCGCACGGAGAGTAAGCTCGTCGCCGACATTGCCGTAGCCGTAATAGCCGCCGAGAAGGATATCACTCGTTCTTGCGGTCACGGTGTCGCGCAGGACGGATTGGTAAACGGCAAGTGTTTTCTCTGCCATTTGCGTGGCAGTGTGATAACGGAGCAGATATTGCCGGCCCTCACTTGCCACTGCTTTGGCCAAGGAAGGTCTTTGGATTAGCGATAAAATGTCTCTATAGATACATTCCAATGACGCTTTTTGGCTTCCTCGCGCACAAAAATTGGTGGCTTCGGCGCGCATAAGCGTCTCACCCTTGGCAATGCCGAGATAGCCCTCGTCACCGGCGAGAATGACGGGAATGCCGCAACTCATGGCCTCAAGTGCTGCACGTGAAACACCGATGAAGACCGTGGCACTTTGCAGATAGGGAAGGACGTTTTCTTGGTATCCAACCGTTCGCACGACCTCTTTTTCGCAAAGCGCGTTTGCTTGTTTGGCAAGTGTTTGTATTCGCATAAGCTCACTTCCACCTCCCACAATAGTGATACGGAGATCGTCTATTTTTTTGAAAAGCAAGGGGGCCAAGTGGCATAATAGGGTGGCGATTTCGGAGCAGTCTGCGTCCAAGCGACTCATGGTTATAATGTGATTTGATTTGTTTTTGTCTTCTTTGGGACAGAATTTGACAATATCTATTCCGTTTTCGATAACGGTGATACTTTTGGTGGGGACGCCAAAGCTGTGGGTAAGATGTTGGGAAATGTCCTCGCTTACGGCTATGGTTCTTGCGGGAAAATAGGAAAACATACGTTTAAGCGGATCTTGGGAAAAATGCGCGTGTGCGGTAAAAACGAAGGGGAAGGTCATAAAGCGAAGAAGGAGGGAACAGAGAAAGGCACTTTTCCGTGTGTGCGCGTGAACGACCTGCGGTTTTTCCTTTCGGATGAATTGTGCCAGGCGGGAAAGGGGGGCGTTGCCGTAGTGCTCTTGGCGGATCCCTAACGCGGCAAGCTTGTCGGCAATCGCGCCTCCGTGTGAGAAAATTGTTACAGAATGTCCCAAAAGAGACAAAAGGCGCGAAAGCTCATAGATGTGAGTTTCCGCGCCTCCGTTTTCCATGCGGTCGGCAAGAAGGAGTATTTTCATGTTTCTTCCTTGTTTTTTGTATTTAGCAGATAGCCGGCAAGGTTGATGACCTGAAGTCCTTTATCCTTGGCATATCGGCAGGTGTAGGCCGTACCTCCGCTTTCGCGCTTGCAATAGGCAATGCAAAGTGTGCTTCCTTCGACGAGACGGCGGTTGCGCGCGTGCATACAACTTGGCGAGTAACTGTCTGCTATGTATTCTATGCGGTCGGCCAATCGGAGAATGCGCGCGTAGCGCGCTTTATTTGCCGCGCTCCAACGCTCTGCCTGCTCGGGACAGGGAAGAAGAAGCTCAAGGCGTATATTCCGTCCGTTCTCCTTTTTTTGAAGAACGATCTCCGATGCGAGCATATCAAAGCCGAGTGCGCCGCCCGCTCGAAAAACAGTATACCCCTGTGTTATCATATTATCCAAAAGGATGTTTAAAATGGAAGCAAGCCCACGGGGATCGTCCGAGAGGGTTCGGTGACCCGTAAAGCAACAAATTTTTTCGTCTGTCATAGTTTCTCCTTGGGGGATGTTATTTCTATTTTACCACGAAAGTGGGCGAAAGAAAAGGGATTTTTGAAAAAAACGCTCGTTTTTTTTCGCTTTTTTTCATCTTTTTTCGCCCTCTTTTTCTCTTGATTTCTTCACGTTTTTTCAAATTGCGTGTTTTTTGGCCGCTTGATGTCTCCAAATGACACCGTTCAACACTCACCCTTCGACAGAAAAAAGAGGATTTTTGCTGTATGATATTGTCAAAAGAACGCAAGGGATATACCAACCCGAAAAGGAGGAACCAAGATGGAGAACCATTCGGAATCAAGGGAAAAGAAAAGGGGATTTTTTGAAAAAATGAGTTTTCGCCACAACGACCCGCAAGGAGAGATCCGGCTACATATCTTCGAGAGTGAGAGTCTGATAAGAGGGCTTGGATGGGCCACGGCGGCCTTTTTGCTCGGCATATGCCGGCTACCGTTTTCAGTATATCCGCTTGGCATGGCCTTTCTTTGCGCATCGGATCGCTTTGTGGGCTTTTCGGCCGTCGGACTTGCCCTCTCGTCATTTTTTGTTCCGATGCCTTTTGGGGTATACCTTGCGGCTATTGTACTGACGCTTGGGATGCGAATATTGACGCGGCTTTTCGTGGACATTCCCGTGCGAACGCGCGAGATCGTTGGGCTTCGTGAGATGTTTGAACATATCCACGGCAGACTTTTCTGCGAAAGTCTGTATCTGCGCATGACCTGCTCGTGCGTGGCGGTCTTTCTTTTGAGCCTTTACGCTATCGTAGCAGGCGGTTTTCGGTATTACGATTTGTTTGGTGCGTTTTTTGCCATGATCGTATCCCCGCTCGCCACCTTTTTCTACTGCTCGCTTTCGGGGGATATGCCTGTCGGGAGCGTGTGGCTTTCTCGGATTCGGCGTATGGCCAAGGGGATTCTTGCATTTTCGCTTTGTCTTGCATTTCGTGATGTGACGCTCGCGGGGGTCCCGCTTGGTATGGCGGCGGCCTTTGTAGCTACGCTGATCCTTTGTCGCAGAGAGGGGCTTCTTATTGGACTTTTTACCGGCACTCTGTGTGGGCTTTCCTTGGGATTTCCTCATTTGGTGATTTTTTCGGTGGTTGCACTTACGGCTTTTTGTCTTTTTGAGATATCCCCGTATCTTTCGGCGGGAGTATCCTTTTTGGTGGGCGGTGTGACGGGGGTGCTGTTGCTCGGCAAGGATCGCTTGCTTGTGATCTTTCTTCCGCTTGCATTTGGTGCCACGCTCTATTGCGGATTTGAAAAAATCATGGCGCGTCGAAGTCTTTTTGTCGGCGTGCGGAAAAAGGCGGGAAATGCCGAAGGGGAGTTGATGCGCTTGGAAAAGCAGCATACGGCAACCCAAGAGGCGTCTCTCGCACTTTGCCGTTCCTTTGCTACGCTTTCGGAGCGCGCTTTGTCTCTTGGCGAGGGACAGGAAGGTGTCAAAGCCTTTTCCGAGAGCTACGCCTTTTTCTCGGGGATGTTCGCCGAGCTTTTGGCGCGCTTGGATCTGCAGTACCGCGAGGATAGCGGGAAAACGGTGGCCGTACGGGACAAGCTTCGTGAGCTTGGCTTTGCGGCACGTGAGGTGAGCGTTTGCGGCGAACGAAGCGTAAAGATCTTCGTTTCGGGATTATCCCCGATCCCCGAACATAAAAAGCTGCTCTATCTGCAAAAGCAGTTAGGGCGGTCGCTGGACGCGTCCATTAGCTTTCCCGTTCTTTCGCCGAGCGGTGACGCTTGCCATCTTTATGCCGAAAGTGCCATGTGCTTTGAGATGCAATTTGGAGTGGCACAATCCTCGTGTGATGCAGTGTCCGGCGATACGGTGAGTATATTTGAGGACGTGGTCGGTGGGTATTCCTATGCCTTGATCAGCGACGGTATGGGAACGGGGAAGGAGGCTGCACGCACCTCGGGAGTGAGTGCCGATTTTTTGCGATTGCTTTTGAGCGTCGGCGTGGAGCGCGAGAGCGCGCTTCGTATGCTGAACGGCTTTTTGGCACATGGGCGAAGCGGCGGCGAAAACGAGTGCAGTACCACGGTGGACCTTTTGTGTCTTGACAGACTTTCGGGGCGTGCGACCTTTCTCAAAAGCGGAGCGTCTCCCACCTACGTCAAGCGCGGCACCAATATTTTTAAGCTGGCGGGCGCGACGCTTCCTGTGGGAATTCTTTCGCTCGTGGACGCGAAGCAGATCGAATTTGAAACGCGCGACGGAGACATTATCGTGCAATCGAGCGACGGCGTGACCGAAGGGGAGAGTGAGTGCCTGTGGCTTTTGGAATATCTCAACGCGACGGACGAGACCGATCCCGAGCGCATGGCGGAAGCAATCAAGGAGGCGGCCCTTGCGCAAGGCGTGCGGGATGACATTTCTGTGGTCGTGACAAAAATTCGGCAGAAAATTTAAAAAAGCACTTTACAAACGCGGAAAATGTGATATAATATAATATATCAAAAATTGCCGATGAACGGGAAAAAACGGAAAAGCCTCCTTTCAGAGAGCCGCGGTAGGTGTGAGCGCGGCATGAGGCCCCGCCATGTGCGCCCGCGAGGCTCTGCTGCGAAGGATTGAGCGGCAGACGGTTGGCCGCGTTATAGGTTGTAAAGGGATTCGCATCGGATCCGAAACGGAGTGGAACCGCGTATACTACGCCTCTGTGCCTTGGCACAAAGGCTTTTTTGTTGGAAAGGAGTAAGGTATGAAAATAAAACTTCAGACCTCGTCGCCGCTTTTTGAGACTTTGCTTGATGGCCTGTCAAGGCTTCTGACCAAGCTGCTCGGATGCGCGAGGTCGATCAAGGAGGAGATCCTCG
>JAZTWS010000212.1:0-3490 GCA_045636005.1 Eubacteriales bacterium
CGCTTTGCGTGGGGATGCCCTCGCGCGCGAGTGTATCCCGCAGAATGTCAACGTCCGTTGCATATCGCACGAGAACGGCGATGTCGCGCGGCTGAATGGGTGTGCCGTCCGCTTTGGTTTCGGAGGCAAGAAGACGCGAAATTTCGGCGGCGATATATTCGACCTCGTAGTAGGTCTTTTCTTTTTTTTCTTCCTTTTTTTCCTGTTCCTCTTTTTCCTCATCCTCTGTGGCAATACCCGTGAGTGCAACCGTTACCTTAGGAGAAACATAGTTCTCGTGCGGCAAGGCCTTGCTGAAGATCAGATCATCCTCTTTGCGATATCCGATGCTTTGACCGCAGTTTTCAAAGAGATAAGAGGAGATAAGGTTGGAGAAATCAATGATGTTTTTGTCGCAACGGAAATTGTTTGACATAAAGATCGAGCATCCGTCCGAAGAGGCGGCCTCTTCACTGTCCAAAAGCGGAAGAGCGGCCTTATAGCGCGCAAATACCTCGGAATCGGCGCCGCGGAAACCGTAGATGCTTTGCTTGATATCACCGACCATGAAACGATTGGTGGGCGTGGAGATTGCCGAAAAGATCAAATCCTGTACTTCATCCACATCTTGATACTCGTCGATATAAATTTCGTCAAAGCGTGCTTGGTAATCCTCGGCAATATCGGTGGGCTTTCCGTCCTCGTTGATCAGAAGTTTTAGGACATAGCGGCGGATGTCCGCAAAATTGCAAATGCCGCGTTGCTCTTTCTCCTTATTTAAGCGCGTATCAAACGCGTGAAGCAGCTCGTAAAGCTCGTCAATGACGGCGGCGGTAGAAAGCATAAGGGAAGAGATGTCCGCTTGATCCAAAGAAAAGTAATCGTCACGAAGCTTTTCCAAAAGCGTAGTGAGGCTCTTGCGAAGCTCCTGCAGATAGGAGGTGTACTCATCCTTCTCCCCGGTAATGCCTTTGAGCTTAAGCTTTTGATAGCCGACGAGAAGTTCTCGTGCCGTTTGATAGTCCCCGTTTTTCACGGCCTCAAGGCTCCCCTGTGCCGTTTTTAGATCGTTTTCGAAGGCCGGGCCGTAGTTGGTGTGAAGACGAGCGTCCGCAGCGGACGCGAAAAAGTCACAGGCCGTTTCGAGTGCCCCCACGGCGTATTCCAACGCGTTTTGCGAGAGCGGCTTTACGGTCTCGGCACCAAATTTTGTCACGAGAAAATCCTGGGTGGCCGCTTTTTTCAGCTCCTCTGCATATTCGCGAAGTTTTTCCACGCCGCTTCGGTAGGAAAGAAGGGACTGATAGATCGAAAGGAAAATATCCACGCTTTGATCGGCACCGCGCACCGGGATAAAATGATCCATAAATGCGGAAAATCCCTCGCGCTCGTTATAGAAGGTGTCGATCAGCTCCTCCATTTCGTTTCGGTAGAGCAAGGTCATTTCGGCACTGTCTACGATCCGTATGCCACCCGAAAGGCCGAGGCGGGAGAAGTTGCTTTTTACGATATCGAAATAGAAGGAGTCGATGGTGCATATCTTGGCACTTTCCAGCATCATCATTTGTTCGGCAAGACGGTGATTTTTGGGGTCCTCGGCAAGTGCCGCCGAGAGTGCTTTGGATATTTTTACTTTAAGCTCGGCCGCCGCTGTACGCGTGTAGGTCACGACCAGCATACGGGAAATGGAGAGGCCGTCCTCCGCCATGAGAGAGCGAATGATGCGCTCGGTCAACGTGGCGGTTTTGCCTGAACCTGCTGCCGCGGAAACGAGGAGGGTCTTTCCGTGTGTGCGTATGGCATTTTCTTGTGCGTCGGTCCATTTGGTACTCATTTTTCGTCCTCCTTTGTGTTTTTTTCGGAAGCCTTCAGCTTGTCCACGCGGCAAAATGGCTTCATTTCGCAATAGGTACAGGCAAGGTTTCCGTTATGCGTATTTGGCACTGCGTCGGCATTGCCGGATTTCATCTCCTCGGCGATACGGCAGACCGTTTGTGCAAGCTCCTGCTTCAAACGGACAAAGTCTTCTTTGTCTACGAGGGCGTCACCTAAGAGAGCGCCATCCTTTTTCCTTATGTAAGCTCCCGCCAAAATGTTCGGATCCATGGATTCGCTCATGGCGTGAAGCGTGTCGTTATCCTTCAAAAGAAAGCCGCTTCTCTTGAGCTTTCCCGATGCCGCCTCCAGTGTTTTTTCTTCGGTATCCCCCACGTTTCTAGAAAGATTGGGAACAGCCATAGAAAGATACAAAGCGCCCGCAGGGGAGAGAACGTCGCCCTCTTCGCCACCGATGATACGGCGGAAATAGGGAGACTTAGTGTCGCATATGGCAAAGAGGTAAAGTAAAAGCTGGATATTGTATCCCTCTTTGATATCTTGCAAGGAGAAGTTTTTCTTTCCTGTTTTATAATCAATGACGCGGATATACATTTTTCCGTCCTTGCGGTAGGTATCCACGCGGTCTACCTTGCCGCCAAAGCATACCTTGCTATCGTCGGACAGCGTGATCGTGGGAGCCTCAAGTCCGTGTTTACTATTCTCTCCAAATTCGGTTTCGTAAAGCTTAGCCACGAATTTGCTGTACTTTTGCTCGCTGCAGATGTTGACGGCCACAAGCGAGGCCAAACGGTAAAAGCGAAGCAAAAGATGTAGAATGCGCCCCTCGGATTCTTTGTTTTTCGGAATAAAGAGATGGCTTTGCTCAGAGATCAACCGGTGAATGATCGCGCGGATCTTATCGATATCACGGTCGACGTCGATGGTTTCCTTGCCCGTTTCCTTCAAAAAGAGCTCAAGTACCTTGTGGATAAAGGTACCGATATTGGCATAGTCAAAGGTGGCGCGCTTGGTCTCACGAAGGCGTAAGACGTAGTTGCAGTAGTAACTGAAATGACAGGCGACGTATTTTTCGACAGTCGATTGTGTGAGCGCCAGTGTGTTGCCAAAGAGCATATTGGCAGTTCCGTCTTCCAAGCGGCAATAAGGCTCGGAAACCGAGGCATCAAGAATGGCCATTCGGTTTTGATATTCGGTATCCTCGGAGAGCAAACGGTGAAGCGAGGGATACTCGTCACTTGTACGAAGTGTGGGAAGAGCCTCAAAGGCGGTTGCTTTATCAAATATCTTTTTGTCCGAAGAAAGTGTATCAAAAGATACAGTTTCGGTGTTTAGGAAAAGCTCGGAAATACGGCGGAAGGCGAGCGAGGGCGCCGAAGAGCCGCGCCCTGACAACTGCTTATCGCGGTAGATCAGCACAAGCCGTTCGGATGGCATAGTCATGGCGCGATATACATAAAGAAGCTCGTTTGCGGCGTCTGCGGTACTATTTCCCGAGAGAGAAATGCCGAACTCCTCAAGAGCCGATCGGTCGGTGTCGGTAAAAAGCCCCTTTTCGCTTACGCGCATGGGAAATTCTCCCTCGCAAAGACCGAGCAGAATGGCGCATCGAATGCCCGTGGCGCGCAACATGGAGGCGGAGCCGATCATGACCTCGTCGGCGGGGGTAGGAATG
>JAZTWS010000213.1:0-3502 GCA_045636005.1 Eubacteriales bacterium
ACAAGCTTGTCATACAACCCCTTGGCTCACAGAACGACATGGCTACGATCCGACTTCGAATCTCGCTCGACGCGTTGCCGCCAAGCACCGCGCGGTCCTGTACCAAAATCACCTGCGCACCGTGACGCGCCGCAGCGATCGCACAGCAAAGCCCCGCCATACCGCCGCCCACTACACAAAGATCGGTCGTATATTCCTTCGTTCGCATAAAAATCTCTCCTTTTTCTTGACTTTCAGCAAAGATTATGATATCATTATAGCACAAAAGCAAAGAAAATCCTATAAATATGGGCTTGTTTTCTTTAAATTTAGGCAAAGGAGAGACCAATGCTAAAGGAGATCCAACAATATGTCACCTATCTGATCGGAGAATGTAAGCTATCGGTCACGCTGCACCCGTTGGAGCAGGAGGATATGATCGTCTTTAGCGATCTGATGCAATTCAATGTGCATGACAATGCCTATTGCACCTATATCAAGTCTCTCTCGGGCGCACACGACCGTTGTCTTGCCCAGCAAAAACGGGTGCTATCCCGCTGCAAAGAGAGGCAAAACGGCTTTTGCGGCATCTGCTATGCGGGTGTTGCGGAATATGTATATCCCATTCGAAACGGCGACCGAACCGTAGGCTTTATTTCGGTCAGCGGCTATGCCACCCCAACGGGTGAAGCGCCATTTTCCGACCTTGTTAAGGAGTTTCAAGCCGACGCGGAGCAATTAAAAAAAGCCTATCACTCACTGAAACAGGAAATGCCCGACAAAGAAAAAACAGACACCCTGCTCCTACCGCTCTGCCGTATGCTTGAGCTTGCCTATATAAAAAAAGAAACCAAACAAGAACCCCTATCCCTTCCCTTCAAAAACATTCTTGCTTATATTCAGACCAACGCCTCGGCGGCACTCACGGCCGAAGGTCTTTGCCAAACGTTTTCCTGTAGCCGCTCCTATTTCAGCCACACCTTTAAAAAGTATGTGGGAAAGAGCTTTCGTGAATATCTGACCGATATTCGCTTGGAGCGCGCCAAACGGCTTTTGGAGCTTTCGGCTCTGAATGTGACCGAAATCGCCTATTCGGTGGGATTTCAAGACTCCAATTATTTTTCCACGGTTTTCAAAAAAAGCGTCGGTGTCTCTCCTCTCACCTATCGAAAAAAACGTAAAAAAGAGCACCCCCGAGGAGCATAGCTCCTCGGAGGCTCCCGCTTATTCTTCTGCAATCAGTCGTAGCATATTTTCGGCAAAAATGCCATAGCCCGTGGTGGGATCGCCGATCATAACGTGCGTGACCGCGCCGATCAGCTTTCCGTTCTGAATGATCGGCGAGCCTGACATTCCCTGCACGATGCCTCCCGTCTTTTCGAGAAGCGTCTTGTCGGTCACCTTCACGATAAAGCACTTTCCGCCCGTGGCGTTGCGGTTGATATTCTCAATCTCCACCGTGTACTTACCGATCTCGCCCGTGTCAAGCGTACAGTAGATAAAGGCTTCGCCCTCGGTCACCTCGCTCTTCAGTCCAAGAGGCAACGGCTCGGAGACCGTTTTCGGACAATCGCTGAAAATGCCGTACACACCGCACTCGTCGTTCCCAAGAAGCGTCCCCGTCTTGCCCGCGTTAAAAAAGCCGCGAAGCTCGCCGGGCGCACCGCTCACTCCCTTGTGGATGCCGCTTATGGTCACGTCTACAATGTTTCCGCGATCAATGGGGAGAAGTTCACCCGTATCGACGTCGCAAATGCCGTGTCCAAGACCCGTAAAATAGTTGCTCTCGGGTAAAATAAAGCTGACGGTACCGATCCCCGCTCCGCTATCCTTCACCCATATCCCCGTTTTATAAACGCTCTCGGACTCCGAAAGAAGCGGCATGATCACCGTTTCCATCTTCTCACCGCCACGCGTATAGCGAACGGCAAGAGCTTTGCCCGCGCACCTCTCTACCGCCTCGGTAAGCGCAAGCGCGCTCGAAAGCTCGCGCCCGTCAATGTGCGTGATCACGTCTCCCATTCGAATGCCGGCTTCATAAGCGGGATTGCGTTTTCCATCTACCGTGTCGATGTCGCAAAAGCCGATGACTAAAACTCCGTCGGTGTAAAACTTCACCCCAAACGGCATTCCGCCCGGATACAGCTTAATATCCTTATAGGAAACGAGATTCACGGTTTTGAGCGGAATCACGCCGAGCAGCTTATACCTTGCCTCTTGCTCGTAGAATAAGGCCTCATCCTGTTCTGAAAGACAGGCCGCCTCGCCCGTAAAGCTGACGTCGGCACCAAGATATGAGGGAATCGCTTCGCCCGAAAAGAACGAAATCTCGTCGGGTATCATAAAATGATAGATTCCAAGCACCGTCGCCATGACCAGCATACATGCCGTGACGACGATCGAAACACGCTTGAGGTTTCGTTTGTTCTTATAATTCATTGGCCCTGCTTCCTTATCTTTGCATTGGGATGCCGGATGCATCCCGTGTTAATCTGTGTCGATACCCACACTTTCATGTGTAACAAAATTGATGTAAAGTGGCAATATTTTTATTTGCCAAAGACTGTTTTTATTTTATGAAGAAAGCGAAAAAGATATACGACGAAAAAGGAGGACGAACGTGGTAAGCGCGGAAGAAAAAAGGATTTTTGAAAAAATTTGTCTTGAAATAAAGGAGGGGGAGCGAGCCCTTTTCGGCATCGGCACCTACAGTGAAAAAACGCTTCATCGAGTCCTCAAGCACTATCTCTGCCCCGACACCGACTTTCATGAGGTAGGAATCGGCCCCTTCGTGGCAGATGCCGTGGTAGGTGACACAGTATACGAGATTCAAAGTGCAGGTCTTTTTCCGCTCAAGAAAAAACTCGCTTATTATTTGGCACACACCGACAAAATGGTGCAGATCGTCTGTCCCGTACTCACTGCCAAGCGCATCATTTGGGTGGACACCGAAAGTGGCGCGCTTTCCGAGCCTCGCAAAAGTCCCGTCGGTCACGGCAAAATACGTGTGCTTCCCGAACTGATCTATCTTTTGGAGCATTTGGATTTTGAACGCGTTTCTTTGCTTATTGTTGGTTTGCGCGTGGACGATTATAAGCTACTTGACGGCAAAGGTGCCGACAAAAAACGCGGTGCCACACGCCTAGAACGCCTCCCGCGCGAGCTTACGATGCTGGAAATACTCCGTTCGCGCGAGGATATCGCCTCCTTTTTCTTGCCGCAAGATCTGCCACAAGAATTCACCTCTGCCGAATTTTCCCGTCTCACCAATTTGCGTCGCCGCACACTCAGCGCAGCCCTCAAGGTCCTTTTACGTTTGGACATCATCCAATCCGTCGGCAAAAACAAAAACGCCATTCTCTATCGGCGTTGCTTATAACATAAATTGAAGTTTATCGGTATGGCTACGCTGAAACCAAGCGAGGAAAGTTTTGGTCAAGTTTTTTCAAAAACTTGCGGGGGTTGGGGCAGAGCCCCAAGAAAACGGCGTTTCTTTGCAAAGCTTTCTTTGCGCCTCGGGTGT
>JAZTWS010000214.1:0-1931 GCA_045636005.1 Eubacteriales bacterium
ACCTCGGTAACCTTACCCTCGAGGATCTCGCCGTTCTCGCTTGCCGCTACGATCTTGACCCAGTTCTTATCCGAGTCTACGCGCTTCTTGGAAAGCTCGGCAACGCCCTCGATATCGCTTACGCGAATAACGAAAGCCTCCACCTCGTCGCCAACCTTGAACATCTCGGTCAGCTTTACAGAAGAATCGTCCGTGATCTGCTCGGCACGAATCATGCCTGTGACCTTCGTGCCGAGATCAAGCTGCAGATCTGCGTCTGTAACCTTGGTCACGATGCCGGTAACGGTGTCTCCTGTATTTAAAGTTTTGAATGATTCGTCGAGCATTTGGGCAAAATTTTCTTCGCTCATGATTTTAAAAACCTCCTCTATTATATCGCTCGGCGTCGACGCACCGGCGACAATTCCCACTTTTTCGTGGGTGTTCGGTAAAAAAGATCCCAGCTCCGACGCCGATTCTATCATAACCGTGTTTGCGCAATGCTCGCGGCAAATGCTTGCCAGCTTGGCGGTATTGGAGCTTTCCTTGCCGCCGATGACGATCATCGCGTCACACGTTTTTGACAGTGCCTTCGCCTCGGCCTGCCTTTTTTCCGTAACATTACATATTGTATCAAAAATAATTGAATTTGTATATAGTTTTTCGATAATTTTTTGAGTTTTTTTCCACTCTAACAAATTATACGTCGTTTGTGCGGCAAAAACGGGTGTTTTTTTGTGCAATTCGCCCACACCGCATTGGCAAAATGACGATTGAAGCTCCTCAGCGGAGGAAAAAACACATTTTGCGCCATCAAAATAGCTCATAATTCCGACCACCTCGGGATGCTTTTCATCCCCAAGTAACACGAAAATATGATTTTCCTTTTCGCAGTCCGCCGCAATCTTATGGATCTTTTTCACATACGGACAGGTGCAGTCTACGAAGGAAAAATGGGGGTGGCATTCGGAAAGCGTCAAAAGACGCGCCTCGGTCTCGCGCGGCACGCCATGTGCGCGCAGAAAAAGTGTAACGGTGCTTTCTTTGCTTGCGCTCTCCGCAAGCTTCTCGACCTCGTCCATCGTCACCGAGCGCACGCCCTGCCTCTCTAGTCTTTCAAGGTACACAGGGTTGTGGATCAGGTGACCGAGCGTATAAATTCGCCCCTTTCCCTTCCCGATCGCCTCCTCGATGGTATCGGTGGCCCGTTTGACGCCAAAGCAAAAGCCCGCGTGCTTGGCAACGGTTACTGTTTTAGACATGTTTCCGCTTCCTCTCCAAGTTTACAGATCTCGCCGAAGATTTCCTCGGAAATTCTCGTATACTCGCCCGAAACGCCCGTCTGATAGGCAAAGGCTGCAAAGGGCATCGGCTGGCCGATCGAAACGACGGTGCGGCGGAAAAGCATTTTTTTCGAATAGTCCTTGCGGCAAATGCTCATCGGAAGCACCGTAGCGTCCGCGTGCATCGCGATCATGGCCACACCGTTTCGCACCTTGGTATCGCGAGGCTTTTGATTCGGGCGTCTCGTTCCTTGCGGGAAAAGTGCCACGCAATGCCCCTCCTTTAAAAGACGAATGGAGTTTTTAACGGCTCCCACGTCACTGCCGCTGCGGTCTACGGGATAGGCACCGAGCGCACGGATGAGTCCCGAAAGCAACGGGATCTTAAAAAGCTCCTTTTTGCCCATAAAGCGAGGCTGGTGCTTTTTCAGTGCCACGGCAATGAGGATCACGTCAAGGGCGGACACGTGGTTGCAACAGATGAGAAATCCACCCTCTTGGGGCTCGTTCTCTCCGCCCACGACCTTTACGCGAAAGATCAGCCGAAAGAAGCCGGCGAGGAGAAAGTAGAGGAACTTGTAAAAGCCGCTTCGGTTATCTTTTTTTTTTGCGAGCGTTTGCTCTATGATCTCAACGGCCTTGTCGATGCTTTCCTCAAGGGTATAGTCC
>JAZTWS010000215.1:0-6767 GCA_045636005.1 Eubacteriales bacterium
CAAGGCAGGAGCCGTTGGCAAGGCCTGCGACCTTACCGGTCTCGATCACGAGCGGTCTGCCCGCAAGGGTGTAGTGGAATTTCTTGTAGTTCTTGAATTCCATAGGGGAGCTGATTTTGTTTTCCATTTTCTTTTCCTCCGAAAAAATTTTGTATCTCACGGAGGTTTAGCACTTTAATACACCTCGCACGCCGTGCGGGGCATATTGAATGGCTAATCCGCGTGAGATTTTTTGTGTTTTTTGGCACTCTTATCGCTAAAATAAGAGTAAGGAGTGAGGAGTCGGAAAAATTCCCACTCTTCACTCCAGACAATTTTCTTACTTTCTCAGACCGAGCTTGGCAACGATTGCACGGTAGCGCTCGATGTCAACCTTCTGCAGATAGTTGAGAAGGTTCTTTCTGTGACCGACCATCTTCTGAAGACCGCGGCGGCTATGTGCGTCGTTGTGGTTGTTCTTGAGGTGCTCGGTAAGGTTCTTGATTCTGTAGGTCAGGAGTGCAACCTGAACCTCAGGCGAACCCGTATCGCCCTCGTGAGTCTTGTACTCGTCGATAATTGCCTGTTTGGTTTCTGCGTTCATGTTTTTTTCACCTTTCTTTTATTGCGATAAACACAGGATTCGGTGGGTGAATACCGACGAAGTCGGCGATATCCGAGCCCGAGTTTACGCTCTTCGCTATTATAGCACACTTTTATTCTTTTGTAAAGAGTTTTTTTGCTTTTTATGGAAATATTTTTTTAATTTTTTCTCGCTTTTTGTCGGCTGCCACGCTTTTTCGGAGTGCAAGCATGCCCGATAGGATCAGCATACCGCCAAAGAGCTTGCGAAGCACGTCCGACGGAAGCACCGCGGCGGCAAGTGAACCGAGCGGTGAGCCGAGAACTCCCATAGCGCTCATCGCAAGTATGGCACTGCCAAAAAGCCTGCGCTTGCGCATATGAAAAAAGAGCGAGGCGGCGCTGGAAAAGAGAAAAAAGAGCAGATTGATGCCCTGCGCCGCAAGCTGCTGCATTCCCTCGGCAAGTGTGAGATAGAGAACGAGAAATCCACCGCTTCCGATTCCCATGCCCGAAAGGACGGCAATGATAAAGGCTACGATCGCGTCGGTCATGCTTGCCTCCCCACCACCATAACGATTCCCGAAAGAATGACGAGAAGGCAAAAGAGGTTTTTGACGGCGCGTGTGCTGATGCGGTCGAGCAAAAACGCGCCGAGAAGTCCGCCGAGTATGGCGGGGAGCAAAAAGCGGGTGATGTTTCCTTCGGGGAGGCCGCCCGAGATGGCGTAGCTTACCGTAGACGTGGCCGAAATGGGAAGCATGACGGCGAGAGCGTTGGCAAAAATATCGCGCGCGTCATGTGTGGAATCCCTGAGGACCTTTTCGAGAATCCAGACGATCACGATGCCGCCGCCCGCGCCCAAAAGTCCGTTTAAGAAGCCTGCCGAAAGGCCGCCCAAGAGAAGCAGACGGCGTTTTCCGACAAGTTTGGCTTGTGAATTCATGTGCGCATTTCCTTTCTTTTTACGATTGCTTTGTTTTTAGTTTTTCCGAAAAACGATAAGATATAGCGTGTCGAAAAATAATTTTGTTTCGCTCTTGCAATGAAAGTAAAATAATGGTATAATAATATAAATAATGGCTAATTAGGCCCTTTTTCGAGGGTGAAAATATAGGGAGGAAATTATGGCGGAAGCAAAAAAGAAAAAGACGGCGAAAGCTGCCGTAACCGCAACGAATAAAAAGGCAAATGCGCGTGACACCGAGACGAAAAAGACGCGCGCACGCGCCAAGAATTACGAGGAGGAGCCTGCGCGCGAGAAGGATGCCGAAAAGAAAGCGTCCGCAAAAAAGCGTGAAACGGCCACGTCCTCGCGGAATGCGGGCAGCAAGAAGGAGACGGTTCATGCCGTGGAGGAGAATCCGCGCAATAAGCGCTTTTTCCATCAGGTGACGCCGTATTTCTTGCTGGTTCTTGCCCTTTTTACCGTAATCTGCTTTTTGCTGATCGACGTGTTTCCCGGCGTCAAGGATGAATACGGCGTAGGTCTTCTTGGTCGCCATGTGCGCAATTTCTTCTGCGGCGTTTTCGGTTTCGGCGCGTTTTTTGTGCCGATGATCTTGGCCGTCCTGGCGTTTACGTGGAATCGCGCCGTGGAGAAGGAGTGCTTGCTTGCCAAGAATCTTTACGCGCTGTTCTCGATCGTTTCGCTCTCTACCTTGATGCATGTGATCTATGCCACGATCGCACAGGGTGCGTTTGAGACCACGGTACATCTTACCTTTGGGCAAAGGATCACCTCGCTTTACGACGCGGGCGTTGCTCTTCGGGGCGGCGGCGTGATCGGCGGTCTTCTCGGTGAGCTTTGCCGCGTAGGGCTCGGACTTACGGGCTCGGTGATCGTAACGGTTTCCTTTACACTTGTTTTCTGCATTTTCTTGCTCGGATTTACGCCGAGCTACGTGGTGACCTCGATCCGTTATCGCATGAAGATCGCGGGCGAAAGACGAGCCGAGGCGCACGCCCTTCGCCGTGAGGAGAAGGCGGCAGAGGTCGAGGCGGCCAAGAAAGAAAAGGAAGAGCGTCGCTTGGCCGAGCAAAAGGCGCAGGCTTTGAAGGCGGCGGCTGACGAGGCCGAGCGCGAACGTCTTGCGCTTGAGGCCGAGGAAAAGCGCGCCAAGCGCTTGGCACTGGAGGAGGCCAACCGCAAAGCCGAGGAACAGATCGAGGAGGCAAAGCCCTCTTTGCTTGAATTGAAGGCTTCCGAGCCGGACGGAGATGCCGTTCAAGCGCCCCCCGTCCAAGCGGTACCCGTCAAGGAGACGGAGCCGCAAGAGAAGCCGAAGGCCGAGACCGAATTTTTGCCCACCGAGCAGGAAGGCAACTATCAGTCCGCCAAGGAGCTTGGTATTGAGAAGAAGCTTGACGAAAACGACGAGGAGTTCTCGCTTCAGGATATTTTTGCCGATAACGGTAAGGACAAAACGACAAAAAAGGAGCCGACGGCCAACGAGCCTATGGCTTCCGAAATGGACGTGGCGCTTTTGGCCGAAATGAAGCCCATCAGCGACGTCGAGGAGATCTCCGAGGGCGTGGAGGACGATATCGTGGAGATCCCGCCCGAGCTTCCCGTGGAGGAGACGGTGAAATATGAGTTTCCGCCCATCGAGCTTTTGCCGCCGGATAATTCCAATAAGAATGAGGATAATTCCAAGGAGCTGATCGAAAACGCACAAAAGCTGATGGACACGCTCTCCAGCTTTAACGTGCGTATTAAAGAGATCACATATTCGCGCGGTCCTACAATCACGCGTTATGAGTTGAGACCCGACGCGGGCGTGCGCGTCCGTTCGATCGCCAATTTGGTGGACGATATTGCTTTGAGCCTTGCCACAACGGGCGTTCGTATCGAGGCGCCGATCCCCAACAAGCCCGCCGTGGGCATTGAGGTGCCCAATCAAAATCCTGCCACGGTCTATCTGCGTACGCTGATCGACTCCGAAAAGTTTTCGAGTGAGACCAGCAAGCTGACGGCGTGTTTGGGTGCCGACGTTGCGGGTAAGCCGATCTACTTCAACATTGCCAAGATGCCCCACCTTTTGATCGCGGGTGCTACGGGTATGGGTAAGTCGGTTTGTATCAACAGTATCATTGTCAGCCTTCTGTATAAGGCCACACCCGACGAGGTCAAGCTGATTCTCATTGACCCGAAGAAGGTCGAGTTCAATATTTATAAGGATATTCCGCACCTTTACTGTCCCATCGTCAGCGAGCCTACGAAGGCCGCGGGCGCGCTTGCTTCGGCGGTTGCCGAAATGGAGCGTCGCTTTGAGCTGATCGAGGAGGTCGGCGTGCGTGACATTTACAATTACAACGCCGTAACCAAGGACGATCCCGATCGCGAATTTATGCCGCAGATGGTCATTATCATCGATGAGCTTGCCGACCTTATGATGACGGCGGCCGACGCGGTGGAATCCTCGATCTGCCGTTTGGCGCAGAAGGCGCGTGCGGCGGGTATTCATATCATCATCGGTACCCAGCGTCCCTCGGTTGACGTCATTACCGGCCTTATCAAAGCAAACGTGCCGTCGCGTATCGCGTGTACCGTGGCATCGCAGGTCGACTCGCGTACCATTATCGATATTGCGGGCGCGGAGAAGCTCATTGGTAAGGGTGATATGCTCTTTGCTCCCGTCGGCTCGGCCAAGCCCATGCGTGTGCAGGGTGCCTTCGTTCACGAGAGCGACGTGGAAAAGATCGTGGAGTTTATTAAGGCGAACAACCGCGCGGCAAAATACAACGAGGAATTCATCAACCGCATTGAAGAGGAGGCTGCAAAATGCGCGGCAGGCAAGAAGGGCGCTTCGGCCGAGGGCGGTTCGGATGGAAGCGCAACGGCTGACGGACTCGATCCCAAGTTCCGTGCCGCCGTGGAGGTCGCGGTGGAGAGCGGAAAGATCTCGACCTCGCTTCTGCAAAGAAAGCTGGAGGTTGGCTACGGTCGCGCCGCCAAGATCATCGACCAGATGGAAGAGATGGGCTATGTGAGCGCGCCCGAGGGCAACAAGCCGCGAAGAATCCTCATTTCCAAGGAGGATTTCATGCAGATGGTCGTCAATAACGAGATCGAATGATGGCGACGCAAAAGGAAAGAAATCCGTTTCCCAATAGCGACTCCAACAAACGCTATTACACTTACGATTATTATTTAAGGAAGACTTTTGGCGGAAAGTGTGCCAAGATCCCGCTTGATGTTGGCTTCACTTGCCCCAATATTGACGGGCGGTGCGGCGTAGGCGGATGCTTATATTGCTCGGGGCGGGGGAGTGGCGATTTTGCCGCCTCCCCCACGCTCTCCGTTCGCGAGCAGGTGGATCGTGCGGCGGCGGTGCTTGGCCAAAAGTGGCGAACCGACCGCCTCATTCCGTATTTTCAGGCGCACACCAATACCTACGCGCCGCTTGCGGTGCTTCGTGAGAAGTACGAGGAGGCATTGGCGCTTGACGGCGTGGTGGCACTCAATATTGCCACGCGCGCCGATTGTCTTGCGGACGACGTGGTGGCATATCTTGCCGAGATTGCCGAGAGAACGGTGCTGACGGTGGAGCTTGGACTTCAGAGTATACACGACGAAACGGCCGAGAAGATCAACCGCGGCCATAGCTTCGCTCAGTTCTTGGAGGGCTACGAAAAGCTGCGTCGCGCAAGCGACAAGGTGAAAATCGGCATTCATCTGATCTTCGGGCTTCCGGGAGAGGATGACGAGATGATGCTTGAATCGGTACGGGCGGTGGCAAAGCTGCGCCCCGATTTCGTCAAGCTTCATTTGCTTCACGTTCTGCGCTCCAGCCGCTTGGCCGCGCTCTACGAGCGGGGCGAATATACGCCGCTTGCGAGAGATCGCTATATCGCGCTTGTGGTAAAGGCACTTGCGCTTTTGCCGCCCGATACCGTGATCGAGCGCTTGACGGGCGACGGCATGGGTGACGACCTTTTGGCACCCGATTGGAGCCGTAAAAAAGTCTCGGTCATCAACGATATCGATAAACTTATGTACGCGACCGATAGCTACCAAGGGAAACATTTTAATGCGTAGAAATATAGGCACGGGCCAAACGCCCGTGCCTGTGTGTTTTTATATGGAGAGGGCTACTTCAAGTGTTTTTTCTTTCGCCGGCGCGTTTTGTGTTTTTTGTATGGCGAAGAAAAGAATTGGCGTTTTGATCAAAAATGCCGATTCTTTTCTTCTTTTTTTATGTCAAATAGCCTCCTTTTGGTTTACAAAATATTCCATAAAAGTGAAATACAGGTAAATTTATAAATATATGGCCTTTGGTGAGAAAAAAGAAGAAAATTTTTGAAAAAAATTTGATTTTTTTTCATTTTCCTATTGCAATTTTTGTGACTTTCGTGTATAATAGTGGTACCAAAGTGGTTAAAAGTGGAGCGAAATGTTTCAAAGTGGAGCGAAATTGGGTCGCTATGGTACAAAAGTCACAGAAAGGAGCCGCAAAAATGCTGTTTGGCGAGTTTAATCATTCCATTGACGCGAAAAACAGAATGTTCATTCCCGCGAAGTACAGGGAAGAGCTTGGCGCGGCTTTTGTGATTTTCCGAAGCATTCGTGACAATTACATCAAGGTGATGTCGATGACCGAATGGGAAAACTTCGTGGCTCCCATTAAAGCACTTCCGAGAAAGACCTCGGAGGAAACGCTTCGATTCCTCAACCGTAACGCCGCGCAGGTCTCTCCCGATGCACAGGGAAGAATCCTCATTCCGCAGGGCCTTATTGAGCACGCGCAGATCGTGAAGAACGCGGTGGTCGTCGGATGTGGCGATTACGCGGAGATCTGGGCCGAGGAGCTTTACAACACCTCGGTTGAGGCAGAGGATCAGGCAGCCATCCGCGACGCACTTGAGGCGTGTGGTCTGTAAGCTATGGCAGAGGGTATTTCCTTCTCTCACTACTCGGTGATGCTCGATGAGTGCATCGAGGCATTGAACATTAAGCCCGACGGCGTGTACGTAGACGGCACGGCGGGGGGCGGCGGTCATTCCTTTGCTATCGCAAAGCATCTGACCACGGGACGCCTGATCGCGATCGAACAGGCCGCCGTCGCGATTGCGGCGGCAGGCGAGCGACTTTCGGTATACGGCGACAAGGTTACGCTCGTGCGAGACAATTTTTCGAATCTTTCGTCGGTGTGCAAAACACTCGGCGTAGAGAAGATAGACGGACTTCTTCTTGACCTTGGCGT
>JAZTWS010000216.1:0-6858 GCA_045636005.1 Eubacteriales bacterium
CACTTCTTTTTGAAAACACATCGCGCAACTTTTTAACATTTCTTCTTTTTGAAACGGTTTCTATGCAAATTTTGATTTCCAACAAAAAAAGCTTAAGCAAACTTCAGCTCTTTTTTTGTTTTTTGCTCAAAACAAGGTCACAAATCGGTGCAACAACAAGGAAGGCACCGCACAAAAGCACGAAAAGGTTTCCAATTTGCGTATAAAGCGTAAGCCCGTCACGCACATACACGTCTTCACAAAGATACCATTCCCTCCCCGCGCCGATCTCGGCCACCTCCTTGCCCGTGGGCGAGATGATCGAGGAAATACCCGTATTGGCCGCACGCACGAGCCAACGTCCGTTCTCCACGGCACGCAGCACCGATTGCGCGTTATGCATACCGAGTGCGGCAGAATGGAGGAACCACGAGTCATTGGTCGATACCACCAAAAGCTCGGCTCCGTCGCGCACGCTATCCCGCACCGTTTCCTCGTAGATCGAGTCAAAGCAAATGGAAATACCAAGTTTTCCATGCTCGGTCGTTACGATATTGCTATCCTTACCTGCGGTAAAATCCGCATCCGCCGCGTTGATGTCGGCAAGCTGTGGAACGAAAAATTCAATAAACGCGCGAAGCGGAACGAACTCGCCAAAGGGGACCAAATGCCGTTTGTTGTATACCGTATCGTCAAGCGTCCCGTCGGGATGGAAGGTAAACATACTGTTATACCGATTTCCCTCCCCGTCGGCGTCAAAAGCACCTGCCAACAGGTAGCAATCACCGCCGCTTGCCGTTCCCGACAAAAATTCCTTGACCGAGGGAATATCCTCCAGCACGTCGGGGAAGGAGGACTCCGCCCACACGACGATCTCGGCCCCGCGCTTTACCGCTTGCGTCGTCAAACGCTTCTGCAGGCTTAAATTCTCCAGATAACGCGAGGTATCCCACTTCTCCTGCGAGGAGACGTTTCCCTGAATGGCCGCCACACGCACCGTCTCGCCGCTCTCCTTATGCATAAGCATCAACGCGCTGCCCAAAAGCAGATTTGCCGAAAAGAGCAGGAGCGAGAAGAGATAGACTCTCTTTTTCTCGTAATAAAAGGCGTAAGCAATAAGGAAATTGACCGCCACGATCACGAAAGTAATGAAATAGGAGCCGAAAAGCGAAGCGCTTTGTAAAAGCGGCAAAAGCCTTACCTGACCCAAGGCCAAACGCGACCACGGCACGCCTGCCCACGTCAATGTAAACGCCCACTCCAGCACCGTCCAGATCGCCGCCGCCAAAAACGGCAGAAGCAAGCGATTTTGCTTGACGCTCCTACGCGACGCAAGCCAACGAAAGCCAAGGAAAGCCGCCGCAAACGGAAGTGCCTGAAGTGCCGTAAGCCCAAGCCACGCCACCACGACCACGATCACGGCCGCGCCCTTGGAAATACCAAGGAACTCCATCGGATACATGGTCACGAAAAAGTGAAAGAGCGCAAAATAATAAACACCGAAATACAAAAGAAAATAGAGGAAGGTCTTCTTGGGCGGCGTTCCATGCTCAAAGAAGGAAAAGCACACAACGGCAAAGGGAACGAGCGAGAGCCACTCTAAAAATCCAACCTGTGGCAGCATGAGCGTGAGCGCAGTCAAAAGAGCGCTTCCCACAAGAAGCGGCACTCTGAATTTTTTTACCGAAAAAATGCGCATACTCTTTCCCTCAATCCAAAATCAAATTCCAAAATTCTTCAAAAACCAAATTTCTTTATTTTCAAGACGAACCTGCCTATCCTTGAGATAGCCAAGCACGCTCTCCTCATTTGCAAAATCAAATACCAATCGATAGGCGTAAAGCGCCTGAAACTTATAGCCTCTCTCGCGGTCGGCGCGGTTGACGCCGTACTTCCCGTCCCCAAGAAGCGGATGTCCGATATGCGAAAGATGCGCGCGGATCTGATGCGTTCGCCCCGTCACGAGATCGATCTCCAAAAGGCTTTCGTTCCCCCGCTCGGCAACCACGCGATATTTCGTAATGATCTCCTTACTGCCGGGAAGGCGCGTGTCGGTCACCTCCACGGTGTTGTGCTTACTGTCCTTGCGCAAAAAGCCGTAAAGCGTATCGGCCTTTTTGGGCATACGGCCGTGGACGGCACAGAAATAGAACTTGCGGATCTCGTCGTTCCGGATCTTCTCATTCATCACGCGAAGTGCCTCGGCATTCTTCGCCGCGATCACGATGCCGCCCGTGTTGCGATCAATGCGATTGCAAAGTGCGGGCGCAAAGGAATTCTCGTCCTCGGGGTGATACTCCCCTTTTTGACAAAGGTAGGCCTTGATGTGAAGGATCAGGGTGTTGTCCCCCGCCTCGTCGCCCTCATGTACCAAAACGCCGGGACGCTTGTTGCAAAGCAGAATATTCTCGTCCTCGTAGCAAATATCCAGCTTCGGTTTCAGCGTAAAAAGTGCGGACGTGTCCTTTTCGGGCGCGTCGAAGAACTCCTCCTTGATAAAGAGCTGGATCTCGTCGCCCTCGTGCAGCATCGCGTTCGGCTCGGCACGCTTGCGGTTCAGCTTGATCTTTTTTAAGCGGATCTGCTTATACATCATCGACAAAGGAAGTCCCTTTACCGCTTTGGTAAGGAACTTGTCAAGACGCTGTCCCGCGTCGTTTTTGCCAACCGTAAGTATCCGCATAATATCCTCATAAAGAGAGGGAGAAATCTCCCTCTCTTTTCTTGTTACTTACAGAGTTCCGAAAATTCTGTCGAGCACGTCACCAAGACCGGGTACGATGTACGCGTGGTCGTTAAGACACTCGTCAAGTGCCGCCGTATATATGTCAACGTCGGGATGATCGTCCTGCACCTTCTTTACGCCTTCGGGGGCAGCTACAAGACACATAAAGCGGATCGACTTGCAACCTCTTGCCTTCAGCATGGTCAGTGCATCGGAGGCCGAGCCGCCCGTTGCCAACATGGGATCCACCAAAATTACAATACGGTCCTCAATGTCGTGCGGAAGCTTGCAGTAATACTCCACAGGCTTGTGGGTCTCGGGGTCACGGTAAAGACCGATGTGACCGACTTTGGCTACGGGGACAAGGCTCTGCAGGCCGTCCACCATACCAAGACCTGCGCGCAAAATCGGCACGATCGCCAATTTTTTGCCCGAGATCATCTTGGCCTTCATCTTCTGAATGGGCGTCTCGATGGTAACGTCCTCAAGGGGAAGGTCTCTCGTAAGCTCGTATCCCATAAGCATGGCGATCTCATTCAAAAGCTCGCGGAAATCCTTGGATCCCGTCTTTTTGTTACGCATGATCGAAAGTTTATGGGTGATAAGGGGATGGTCAAAAACGTGAAGCTGACTCATATTCGTTCTCCTTCATCTTATTTTCTTTCATTATACCCCTTTTTCATCCTCTTTTCAAGTGCTTTCTCAAAATATTTCGGATTTCTTCATTTTTTCACGAAAATCTGTTTACATCCTCACACTTTCATGGTAGAATAAGATGTATTATTATATCTTTGGAAAGGTCATTTTCATGTCAGAAGTAAAAAAGACGGTCGGCATCTACACGCTCGGCTGTAAGGTGAATCAATACGAGTCCGAAGCCATTGGCGAGCTTTTTGCCGCGCGCGGCTATGAGATCCTGCCCGCCGATGAGCTTTGCGATATTTATATTATCAATACCTGTACCGTCACTGCCGAAAGCGACCGCAAGGCGCGGCAGATCGTTCGCCGCGTCATCACCCACAATCCCGACGCCTTCGTGCTGGTAACGGGCTGCTTGGCACAGACGGCCGCCGAAACGCTTGCGCGCATTGAGGGCGTGGACTTCGTTTGCGGCAACACCGAAAAATGTGCCGTCGTGGACGCCGCCGAAAGCCTTGTGACCAAGGGTCGCAAAAATGAGCATGCCGAAATTCGCGTAACATCGCTTGAGGGTGCCCCCTTCGAGCCCATGCGCATTCAAAAATTCGACCGCACGCGCGCCTATGTAAAAATCGAAGACGGCTGTGAATCGCACTGCACCTACTGCATTATTCCGAAGGCGCGCGGTGCCATTCGCTCCAAAAAGCCGTCCGACGTGCTGGATGAGGTGCGCGCGCTTACCGAAAACGGTTGTCGTGAGATCGTACTGACCGGCATCGAGACCGCGTCCTACGGCCGTGATCTTGACGGCTATACGCTGATCGATCTTTTGGAGGAGGTTGATCGCATTGCGGGCATCGGCCGCGTGCGTCTCGGCTCGCTTGACCCCTCGCTGATGAAACCGAAATTCATCGAACGGCTCGCGTCGCTTCCCTCGCTCGCCCCGCATTTTCACCTTTCCATGCAAAGTGGAAGTGACCGCATTCTTCACTTGATGAAACGAAAATACAATGCCGCCATGGCACTCGAGAGCATCGAGCGGCTCCGCGAGGCTCTGCCGCGCGTGATGCTGACCACCGATATGATCGTCGGCTTCCCGACCGAAACCGAGGAGGATTATGCTCAGACGCTTGCTTTTGCCAAGCGTGCCGAATTCCTTATGATCCACGTCTTTCCCTTTTCGGGAAGGCGAGGTACCCCCGCCGCCGCGATGAGCGGACAGGTCCCCATGGAAGTGCGACGGGAGCGCGCCGCAAGGCTTACTTCACTTGAGGCTTCCATCCGCCGCGAGATTCTTGCGCGTGAAATTCGGGAACGTCCCGTGTGTGAGGTGCTTTTCGAAACCTGTAAAAATGGCTACGCCGTCGGACATACCGACAACTTTATCGAGGTGACGGTCAAAACCGACCGAGATCTGCACGCCAAAACGGCAAGCGTGCGCCTCCTCAAAACCGACGGAAACACGATAGAAGGAGAACCGATATGAATTTTGAACCTACCACGCCCCTGCCCAAGATTTCCGACTTTCCCCATCTACAGGCTTCCTTTTTGGAGCGCTTTCACGCGGCCTATCTGCCCGATATGGTACGCTCGGAGGTAAAATACTGTCAAAAGTATTACACAAGACACCGCCGCGCACCCAAAGGTGCCGATGAATTGGCCTTTTTAAATCAACTTGTAGCCGTAGAGAAGTGCTATCCCGAAAATCTTCTGGTCTCGGAAATGACAACCGATGACGCCGCGCTTGCCGCCGCCTTCGCGCATCTTATGGCCGAGCGAGCCGCACGTTTTCCCGACCACAAAATGCCCTGCTCTTTTGCCGAGATCGCGTCCGAATATTTGGAAAACGCGCAAAAGAAGCCGTTCTCGTTTGACCTTTCCTGCAAGCGTTTTCCTATGCTCGCGCTTGCCGCGCGCAAAAGAAAGCCAACGCTTGTGTGCGGTGAGGAAGAAAACGGACTTGCAGGCGGCACGCCGATCTCACGCGCACTCGCCTGTCACGCCCCGCTTGCCGAGGGCGATCGGATATACGCCTTTCTTGCGAGCACCGATCCCGTGACGGATTTTGAGAAAAAGCTTCTCGCCTTTGCATCCTCTCCGCTTGCCATCAGCCGCGCAAAACGGCTTTGTCCCGTAGGAGATCGCGGCGTTTTCTATGCGCTCCGTTCTCTTAACATGGGCTTTGAGGTCGAGCTGCCGCGCCTTTACGGCGAGAACACCTCGGCTTTGCGCCTTTTGGAAAAGGAAAACGGTCTTCTGGTGATCGTAAAGGATGCTGAGGCCTCCGAAATGCTTGTGGATGCGCTCGACATCGGACTTCGTCCGCGCCTTTTGGGACGCGTGCGCAAAGACGGCTATATCCTCTTGAAACAGGATGACGACTTCTATTTCCGCTTCACGCTCCACTTCCTTTCCACGCTCACCTGCCCGCGCGCCTACCGCGCCGAAATCCAGCCGCGCACGCCAAGCGAGAACACCTTTTCGCTTTCGGATTGCGCGACGGTTACCGTGGACAGAACCGAGCTTCTCGTCGCACGCGCCGAGGGAGACGATGCCTCAAGCACCGCACTTCACGCCGCGCTTGGTGTGATTTCCGCGCTTGTAGCGCGCGGTGTACGTCTTGACGAAATGCACCTCTCGCACCGCCTTACACTTGCACTCGACGACTGCTTGTCCGACGGGCTTGGGCAGACGCTCTCCATGCTCCTCTGCCTGTACCGTGCCGTGTCCGCGCTTCCCCTCTCTGCCGCCAACGACGGCGAGTATGCGGTCGGCACCTCGAACGCCTTCACGCTTTACGCCACGGCCGAAAAGCCAAGAGAGTCGCTTTCTGACACGCTGACGCGCACCGATTCCCGCGTGTATCTTTTGGAGCCGCTTTACGACGAGTGTGGCAACCCCAACCTTGAGGACTTTAAGAAAATGCTCCGCTATACAAACGCCATGACAAAAAGCGGCGATATTCTTTCGGCAAGAGCTGTAACGGGGGACATTTTGCCCACCTTGGAAGCCATGAGCGGCCATATCTCTATGGAATATCTTGCCCCCACACCGATCGTTGCCAAAGCGGGCGCAATACTCGTGGAAAGCCGCAAGGAGCTGCAGGGTGTCCTCGTCGGAAAGACTTTTGTGCCCGACGCCCCCGAAAATTCCAAACTTTTGACCGATACCGACAATAACGCTTGACTTTTCTTGTGTTTTGGTATATAATAATGAATTGATTGAAAATAACGCCTTGAAAGGATTTTAGCACCATGATGATTTACGACGAGCTGGTTGCCCGCGGCCTTATCGCGCAGGTAACCGACGAAAAAGAAATCCGAGATCTTGTAAACGAGGGAAAGGCCACCTTCTATATCGGCTTTGACCCCACGGCCGACAGCCTTCACGTCGGTCACTTTATGGCACTTTGTCTGATGAAGCGTCTGCAGATGGCAGGCAACCGTCCCATCGCCCTCATCGGCGGCGGAACGGCCATGATCGGCGACCCCTCGGGACGTACCGATATGCGCTCG
>JAZTWS010000217.1:0-9141 GCA_045636005.1 Eubacteriales bacterium
ATACCACTTGCCCACCTCAAAAATGACGTCCGAGGGAGCGGTACCTGCCGTCTTACCGTTCGGAACGTGAAGTCTTCCATCCCCGTCAATACGGCAATTGTTCCAGATCGTTACGTTGTCTTCCGGTCTGGTATAGCACCAAGCCAAGAATGAAAGCGGATACTCGTTCGGAGTAACCGGCGTAGGCTGGTCGGTACGCAGACCGGTGGGAAGTGCTTCGAAATAGAAGTCTCCCTCCATCGAGAAGGAACGGTAGGTTCCGAGAATATTGGCATCATCATAAACATAATATGCACCCGGAGAGTGTGTTTCGACGTTCTGTACGCCAACCGTACCGTCTTCCTCAATAAACTCATGGAAGTTTCCACCGGGATTCTTGGCCTCAAATCCGGCATCCTTGTCAGCTAAAAGGTTCCATTCGAGGTCCTCTGCCGAAGCCGTCATCATACAGCCGATCACCATCACTACCGTGAGAGCCAGCACCATCGCAAGCTTTACAGCCATCGGCATTTTTCTTGTGTTTTTCATTGGTTTTTCCTTTCTTGATTTTATTTTACAGTACACCACCGTACTATATATATTATAAAGTTATTGCCCAAAAAACAAAATAGTCTTTTCCGTGAAGTTATGGTATATTCCGACTTTTTGTGCAACAAACCTCATAATCTTCGTGTGATTTCGCTGCATTTGGAATATAAATTATAACATTTTTTCTGCCTTTTGTCAACCGCCTTTGTCACGATTTTACTTTCAAGACAAAAATGTACCACCAATTTTGTGCATTTTCCCAAACCGCTTGTTTCCCCTCTCCAAACCTTTCCCTCTGACAAACAATAAATTTGAAAAAAGGAAATTTGATTTTTGATTTGTCGGGGGACGATGTGGGGCTCTGCCACCCCCCGCAAGCTTTAAATTATTGCAATGTCAAGCCATAAAAAGATGGCGGCTTTGCCGGAAGGCAAAGCCGCCTATTGATTATTCACCATCAAAATAACGGACGAGCCCCATCAGGTTATCGCTGATTTTCCGCATCGCCTTGGAAAGTGGGACGTAGGTGCCGTCGTAGGTGGTAAGTGCCGTCACGGTATAGCCGTCGGCCTCCTCTCGCTTACCGATCTCGAAGGTACGCGTGCCGTCAAGCGACATAAGAGACGTGCCGTCGGCAAGCGTATCCAAATCGGGCTTCTTCACCCAATAGCTCTTCGAGCCGAGAAGCTTCCCCTCCTTATCGTAACGGTATACGGCAACCGTGGAGGAGTAATTGCGGTTAAAAATGCCCTTGTTGCAGTTGTGATTGGAGGCCATGTAGTTACCGGGACGAACCGTCTCGATCTCTCCCACCTCCTCAGCGGTATATACCTTATCCTCTCGGTCAACGAAGCTTCTTGCCACGGGCGGACGCTCGGCGTAAGATACGAAGGCCATCACGACCTCCTTGTCAAGTGCCACGCTCCGATAAAGCGGCTGCGCGTTATCCTGCATACAGTACCACGTCCAACCCACGCACGCCCCCGACTCGAGCAGAAGCAACACTTGATGCTCGTAATAATCGCCTCTTTGCTGCTGGGTCTTGACCACCGAGCCCGCACCCGTGGAATTCGCCATTCGGAATTCGCCGTCGTCGATCGCGTCCATGGCCTTGGCATAAAACTCGGTGATTAAGAAGGGCTTGCCGGCATAGCGATAATAGTTGATAAGCGCATCCCACGGGAAATGAAGTCCCGTATAGAGATTGGTGGTTATCACGTCAAGATAGTAGCCGGCGGCACGGAGATAGCCCTCGTCAAAGCGGCAGTTGCTTGCCACGCGGGAGCCCATGTACATATGATTTTTGTCAACCGCCTCAATTGCCTCGCGCGCCACACCGTAATAGGTCGAATAGAGGAATGCGAGGAACTCACTGTTCATCGCCTCATTCTCGGGCGAGGCAAGATACTCGGCAAGCGTAGGTACCGCCTTATTCATACGGCGCGCCAGCCACATCCAAGCCGTAGCATAAGAAAATACGTTGGTAGGCTCGCGCGGGTCTACCGTCAGATAACGGGTCAGCACGTCACTGCCCCCCGGCAGCTCGTTGTCGGTGGTATAGCCGAGAATACGCGGATTTTCGTGGTATCCCTTCGTCAAGATCGCATTGCCGATGCTCTCGTGCGTGATCTTGCGAAAATCGGGATCAAACACGTTGACGGTATTGTTGTGCGGATAAATGCCCTCGGTCACCTGCGAGCGCGCAAGCGAGCGCATATACGCCCCCACAGCACTGAGGCTGGCAACTACCGAAAGGCCGTCCTTCACCGCAAGAATGGTGTCCTGCATACGACTGACGTGGATGGTGTTGAGGCCCATATCCTTAAGCGTTCCCGTGGTTGCTTCAAAGAAGCCCTCCTCACTGCCGTATTTCTCCAGCGCATAGGTCTTATTGTACATGGAAAAATCGTCCACACCCACCGCGAAATACGGATTGCCCAAGGGGTCGATAATATACGTTCTGCCGCGGTAGATTTCGGTATGGAAGAAGCCCGTTTCCTTCCCCTTAAAGCCCGCGTTGGCAATGCCGCCGTAGACATCGTACTCGCTCTTGATCTCGGCGTGCTTCGACGCAAGATAGGGCTTTCCTTGGCTCTTACCAAGCGTATTCAGCGTGCGCGCATAGCGATCCTTCGCCCACTCGTCATCACGCTTGATGCCGTTCGGGTGCTCGGCCCAGTAATTCGGAGAAACCCAAATATAGTTATCCGGTTGCCATTCCACGATTTCGGTAAAATCGCCCGCCGCCTCGGTCTTTTGGTAGCCGTCGGGGATATTTTCGTTCACCTCATAAACGATCGGTTGGCCGTTTTCATCCTTCGGGTAGACCTTATCCGCAAGCTCGTCAAACCATCGGTTCGCCAAATACTCGGCATAACCCCACGGCTCGTATCCCTCGTTTGCCTGCTGCGGAAGGTTGGGCTCCAAGGGATAAGCGGTAGTCACAATCTCGATCTTGGGCGTTGTCTCGATTCCCTTCTTCGAGGACTCCACGTAGGTGAGCTTGGCATCGGCCGTACCGTCGTTGATCACGCGGAAGGAGACGGTAAGCGAGCCGTCCGCGCTCGGCGTCTGCTCCGCAAGATATTCACGCACGTCAAAATAAACGTACTGCTGATGAGCCGACGGCCCCTGCGTAACGTATTCCAATACGCTTGCCAACTGCTCACGGTTGTTATAAGTCAGCGTCGTCTCCTCCCAATCCGTGCGCGTGGCGTGTACCAAAAGGTCGGTGTTCGCACAAACGACGGGATAGATGCAAAATTTCACCGAGGCGGCGTGGCGAATCATTGCCACCTGCTCGGGCGTAAAACGGAATTTAAAATAACACGAACGTTCGGGATCGGCATTTGTCTCATCCAAATTTTTGATCTGAAAGCGTTTGAGTTCGCCAAAATTACTGTCTGCATGTATACTGCCGAAAACAAAGGTGTCGTCGGTGGGAAGCACCGTGGCAAAACGCTCGGTAACACGCGCAAGCAGCGGCAAGCCGTCGGCATCCTTCTCGCCCGTATAGGTAAGGATCGCCCCCTCACCGTAACGGCGAATGCCGTCCTCCCAAAGAACGTACGGACGAACAACCAGCTCGTAATACACGCCGCGCGACGCAAAGGTAAGATCCTCTTCCACGACGTAACGATAGCTATATTCCTTGCCATCCTTGGCTTTGCATGAGATATCCTTTGCCGCAACCGATACCGTATTCGCGGTCATAGCGCCGTCCGCGTCTCGATCAAACATTAGGATCTCGCAACCGACTGCATCGTGATCGGCCCCAATCAAAAGGCGAAGCGTAAGCCCCTCACCCGCAGTGCCGACAAATCGATAACCAAGATAATCGGCCGCTCTTTCCCGTCCAAACATATCCATGTAAAATCCTCCTTATAAACGTTGTAAGGGTTTCAAGTTATCATAACACTTTCCCCTGTCTTTTGTCAATCGTTTTTGATATTTTTGTGAACAAGAGCTATCGTACAAACACAATTTTTTCATTTCGCCCGAAAATATCAAAAAACCCGGCTTCACCATATGGTGAAGCCGAGTGCTTTGGGTTTAGAAATTAACCCTCGTCAAAATAGCGAACGAGTCCCATCAGATTATCACTGATGTTCCGCATTGCATTTGCCAAAGCGATGTAGGTACCCTCGTAGGTGATAAGCTCGGTTACGGTATAGCTGCCGTCCGAAGCCACCTCCTTACCAATCTTGAAGACCTGACTTCCATCGGCGGCAATCAAGATGGTTCCGTTAGCGGGGGTATCGGAATCGGGAGTTATGACCCAATAGCTCTTGGAGCCAAGCAGCTTTCCATCCTTATCGTAGCTGTAAACGGCAACCGTCGAGGAGTAGTTGCGATTGAAAATGCCCTTATTGCAGTTATGGTTGGACATCATCGCATCGCCCTTATCGATCGTTACAAAATCATCGCCAACCTCTGCGGCCTCATAGATATTGCCTTCCTTGTCGATGAAGCTTCGCGCCACGGGATACTGTCCGTAAGAAACGTACGCCATGACCACTTCTTTGCCAAGCTTTTCACTGTAGTGAAGCGGCTGATCGTTGTCACCCATACGGTACCAAGTCCAGCCCACGCACGCCTGCGATTCCAAAAGGATCAAGGTCTGATGCTCGTAGTAATCCGCGCGCTGCTGCTGCGTCTTCACCACCGTACCCGCACCCGTGGAGTTCGCCATCATAAAGCCGTTGTCATCGATGGCATCCATGGCCTTCGCATAGAACTCGGTAATGAGGAAAGGCTTGCCGGAATAACGGTAATAATTAATGATCTTGGTCCAGTCGTAATGCAGACCGCCGTAAATGTTCGTCGTAATGATATCCAAATAGTAGCCTGCAGCTCTGAGGTAACCCTCGTGGAAGCCGCATCCACCCGTAACACGTGATCCCATATACATATGGCGCGAGTCAACCGCCTTAATGGCATCGCGTGCAACGCGATAATAGGTCGCATAAAGGAAGCTGAGGAACTCACTGTTCATCTCCAGGATATCGGGCGAATTCAAATATTCCTGAAGCGTGGGAGCGGGCGTATCCATCTTTCTTGCCAACCACGTCCATGCCGTAGCGTACGAGAAGGCATTGGAGGGCTCGGTGGGATCGATGGTCAAATAACGGGTGAGAATATCCTCGCCGCCGGGAAGCTCGTTGTCGGTCGTGTAGCCGAGAACGCGGGGATCGATCTCATAGTTGTTGCTCAAAATTTCTTCCGATACGTTCTTGCGCGTCATCTTTTCGAAATCGGGATCAAATACGTTCAAGGTGTTGTTGTGGGGGAACTTGCCCTCAGCAACCGTAGAACGTCCGAGCGAGAACATATACGCGTTCACAACGTCGAGATCGACAACGACCGAAAGACCGTTGCCAACCGCCAGCACCTTATCTTTTTCGCTGACGTGTGCCGTATTGATGCCAAGCTCCTTCAAAGCCTTCGTGGTCTCTGTATAGAAATTCCACTCGGAGCCGTATTTTTCCAAAGCAAATTCTTTGTTATACATCTTGAATTCATCAATACCAACGGCAAAATAGGGATTGCCCAAGGGGTCGATGATGTAGGTTCTGTCACTTATGATCTCGGTATGGAAGAAACCGGTTGCCTGTCCCTTGAAGCCTGCATTGGCAATACCGCCATAGACGTCGTACTCGGTCTTGGTCTGGGCATACTCGGAGGAAAGGTAGGCGTTTGCCTTGCTCGTGCCCAGCGTACTGAGCGTGCGCGCAAAGTGATCCTTTTCCCATTCATCCTCGCGCTTCACACCGTCCGGATGGTTGGCCCAATGGTTCGGAGCCACCCAAATGTAGTTGTCGGCCTCCCATTCTACAACGGCGGTAAAGTCGCCTGCCGCCTCCTCAAGACGATAGCCCTCGGGCTCGTCCTCGTTTACGGCGTGATCGATCAAATTGCCCTCTGTGTCTCTCGGGTAGATCTCATCCACCAGCTCGTCAAACCATTGATTTACGAGCTTCTCGGCATATCCCCAAGGCTCGTAACCTTCGTTGGATATCTTCGTCAGATTAAGATCCATATTGTAGAGCGTGGTCACGATCTCAATCTTGGGCGTGGTTTCAGCACCCGTACCTTTGGATTCAACATAGGTAGCTCCCGCATTCGGAACGCCTTGCGGAATCACGCGGAAGGAGACCGTAAGTGAGCCGTCCTCATTGAGCATCTGCTCGTTGACGTACTGAAGCACGTCGAAGTACACATACTGCTTATCGAGCGCCGTTGCTCTCGTGACGTATTCCCACACATCTGCCGTTTCCTTGTGATTGTTGTAGGTCAGCGTCATCTCGTCCCAAGAGGAATCGGTAGCATAAACCAAAAGATCGACCGACTCCATACCAAGGTGATACAAGCAGAACTTGATGGAGGAGGAGTTTTCCATCATTTTCACCTGCTCGGGCGTAAAATGGAATTTGAAGTACGCCGCCTGTATGGGATCCGCATTGGTTTCGTCTCGGTTTTGGAGCTGAAGTCTGTCTTGTGAACCGAAATTGTTGTCGGCATTTGCCCATTTGTAAATAAAGGTGTCGGCAACGGGAATTACGGTGTCAAAACGCTCGGTAAGCTTTGTGATTTTAGGATATCCGTCCGCATCGGCATCTCCCATATAGAGAAGAATGGCGGCCTCTCCGTAAAGACGGATTCCGTTCATACCGAGAACGTACGGACGCACCACGATCTCAAGCGAACCGAGAGGCGGTCTTTTGGGCAGACCGGAAATTTCAAGTGCCGCCGCATAATTGTAGCCGTAAAGATCCTTTACGTTATAAGTATTACCTGCGCCGTCCTTTACCGCCTCGTAAACCACCTTCGTCCGATCGGAAAAGGACTCCGAAACAACCGAACCGTTTTCGTCAAGAGCGAGCGTAATCACCTCATAACCGATTCGGTTATAATCGGTGCTGTTTACGCCCATGATGGTGCGAAGCGAGAAGGTGTCGCCCTCGGGCTTCGTAACCTGATAACCGATATAATCGGCTGCCTCTTCCTCACGCAAGCCGATGATATACGAGCTGTCGGTCTTGACGATAAGGTTCTTCATTTTGACGCCCCATTGGAAAAAGCCGTCAAAATAACGGACAAAAGCGGAGACATGGATTTTGGGGTCAAAGCGAACGATATTAAAATCTGCCTTCTTCTCCCCGTTGATATAAAGCTCACACAAACCGTTGCCGGGCATCATAAGAATCTTGACGTTATACCAAGTTTTCGCCTCAAGATAAACGTCCGACGGCGAAAGACCCGCATTTTTTCCGTTTGCAAGATAGAGCTGACCTTGGTCCGTGATGCGGATCGAGTTCCATATGATGGATTCACTGCCTTGAACCCGGTAGCACCACGCCAAGAAGGAAAGCGGGCTCTCCCCGGGTGTCAGAGGGGTTCCGCCGTCGTTTCGCTCACCGTAAGGCAACGCCTCAAAATAGAAGTCACCTTCAAGCGAGAAGGAGCGGTAAGTGCCGAGAATGTTGTTGTCATCGTAAACATAATAAGCACCGGCTCTTTGCGAGTCCAAATTATGTACGTAGATCGTGCCGTCATCCTCATACGCTTCGGTGAAATTGCCGCCTTCATTCGTTGCCTCATAGCCGGCGTCCTTGTCGGTCAGAAGATTCCATTCGAGGTCATCTGCCGAGGCGACGACGGTACAAAAGAGCATAAGTACAGCAACAAAAAGAAACAACGCGAATCGTTTTTTCATGAGTATAGCCTCCTATGTAGATCTTATATTTTCAGATAATAGCCGCAAAGAGCCACTATTTCTCCCAATAGAATCGAACGAGGATCGACGGATCGGTGCTAACGTCCCAAAGAAGTCCGCCCCTCAAGGTATCGCCACTGGAACATACCGCGCCGCAGTCGAACATTCCCAAGGAGTCAAGCTCGTCCTCGTGCAGAGACACGATAAGGTCGGTGGTCTCCCCCGCCTCTACAATTTCTACGCGATAGTGCGCGTACTCCGCCGCAATCTCCTCTTCGTTCATGCCGTAATGAAGGAAGGAGTCTCCTCCCGTATAACTGCGTCGCGGCTCCACCGCGCCATTCGGATGGAAAGAAAGGGGCGGATTGCTGTAACCGAGCTTACGCTCGGGATAGAGTACGAAATAGCCGCCGCGCGCATCCTGAAATTCCATATACACGCGGTGATCCTCACGCCAGACGCGCATACGCGCGCTCGGCGTTTCACGCTTGGGCTGGAAGTCGATCCATTCGGCTTCTTCACGATTTCCTACGCGGTAAACGGGACAACCGTCATAATCCTTGGTGTAATAGTCAAAGGGCAAGCGTCCCTCACGGATACGCGCCTCGACCGTAGGAAACTCGGTCTCCAAAATAAAATCAAGGGCATCGATACGATGCAAAAGCCTTTCCTTGTGGAACTGATAGGACTCGGCCTCACCGTGAAAGCCGAGGCGGCCGTCCTTTTCGCAAAGCGCGCAAAGGCGGCGCGAATTTTCCTTTTCAATCGCAAAGATCTCACGCATCCGGGCAAGGTGCGCCATCGCATCTCCCTCACCGCGCCCAAGCTTCTCGCGCAAAAGATAGAATTCCACAATATTGGTTCCACTTTCAAACAAAATCGCAAGCGCGCGCGCCACCGAAAGCTGCTCGCGACTCTCGGCGTCCTCACCGCACCCTGAAATGCTTTCCAGCCGTGCAAGACCACGCTTCCATTTGCTTTGCATGGCATCACAAAGTGTAAAGCATTCGGCAAGCGTATGCGTGCCGTTTAAGCAGTTGGCCAAGCGGTCACCCGTCGTCGGCAGATTGCCCACCCATGTGTGCGAGGGAACGGTATTTTTCGGAATAAGCTGCAGGATCCATGTGGGTCCCGCGTGCATCGGGCCGCCGTAGCTAAAGCCTATGCTGGTCGGATACTCCTTGTAAGCGTCCTCAAAGGCTTCCCAAACGCATGCGGCCTCCTCGGCACGCTCGGCCCCCCAAGTGAGTGCCGCAAGCGAGCGAAGGTAGGCGTGCTTGTCGGAAAGATCCGCAAGGAAGGCAAGCTCGCCCGCCGCCTTGCTCATCATACACGGGTAATTGCCAAAGAACCAAGTCGGAGGCCAAGCGGGCTTAGGAAGACAAGCTTGTCATCCA